>CAZKER010000204.1:0-1591 GCA_964551845.1 uncultured Cyanobium sp. | reverse complement strand
TCACTTTCCAGCAGCTTTGGCGGCCTATTGCTGGCGCGCGTGCTCTGTGGCATGGGCTTGGCGGCCTGCCTGATGGCACCGCTCACCGGCTTCAGGCGATGGCTGGATCCAGCCAGCCAGCTGCGAGCCAATTCCTGGATGCTCATGACCGGATCGATGGGCATGGTGGCCTCCACCCTGCCGGTTCAGTGGCTGCTGCCTTCCTATGGCTGGCGCCCCCTGTTCTGGGGGCTGGCTGCCTTGCTGCTGCTGTCCATGGTCTTCATCGCCTGGCAGGTGCCGCGCTGGCCGCGCACCATGGCAGCGGTGCCAACAGGAGCCGCCTCGGGGAGCTACGCCGAGGTCTGGCGCCATGCCTACTTCCGCCGCATGACGCCCGTGGGGTTTTTCAATTACGGCGGCATGGTCGCCATCCAGACTCTGTGGGCCGTGCCCTGGATGATCCGGGTGGGGGGCTACACGCCGGTGCAGGCGGCCACCGGCCTGTTCTGGATCAATATCACTATGCTGGCCGCCTTCTGGTCCTGGGGCCTGCTGATCCCGCGCCTGACCCGCCGCGGCGTGCACACCAACCAGCTGATCGCCTGGGGCACCCCGCTGAGCCTGTTGGTTCTCACCGTCATCGTGTTCAGCGGCGAAGCCGCAGCAGCGCATGCCGGTCTGCTGTGGGCCCTGTTCTGCCTGACCTCCACCTTTCTGTCGCTGGCCCAGCCCGCCGTGGGCATGGCCTTTGCGGCCGAGCTGGCCGGCCGGGCCCTGTCCGCCTACAACCTGGTGATATTTGCCGGGGTGTTCGTGGTGCAGTGGGGCATCGGTCTGTTGATCGACGCTTTTGTCGCACAAGGCTGGCCGCAGGCGCAAGCGTTCCAGGGCGCGCTCGGTGTGTTCCTCTTGTTGAACCTGCTGTCCTACCTCTATTTTCTGGTGGCGAAAAAGTCATAATCAGGTCAGGATGAACAATGGCATCGTCATCATTGCCCACGCACCGCTGGCCAGTGCGTTGCGTCAGTGCGTCGCCCATGTGTTCGCTGACCGGGTGGGGGGGGTGGTGGCCGTGGACGTGCAGCCGGAGGCTGCGATTGCACAGAGCGTTGCGCAGGCGCGGCAGGCCGCCGCTGCCCTGGGGCAGGCGCCACTGCTGCTGCTGACCGATGTGCTGGGGGCCACGCCCTGCAATGTGGCCCGCCAGTTGCAGGAGGGGCGCGAGGCGCGGCTGCTCGCCGGTGTCAACCTGCCCATGCTGCTGCGGGCGGTGACCTACCAGCACGAGCCATTGGATGATCTGATGGCGCGGGCTTTGCAAGGCGGGATCCAGGGCGTGTTGCAGGTCACGGGCGGCACAAGCGTTTGAACAAGGCAAAGACGGGGAATCAAGGAATGATCAAGGCCAGCGCCACCATCAGCAACAAGCTCGGGCTGCATGCCCGCGCCTCCGCCAAGCTCACCAAGCTGGCGGGCAGTTTCCCCTGTGAAGTCTGGCTGGCACGCGGAGAGCGCCGTGTGAATGCCAAGAGCATCATGGGCGTGATGATGCTGGCCGCTGGCCTGGGCAGCGCGGTCGAGATCGAGGCCCAGGGCGAGCGCGCCCAGG
>CAZKER010000203.1:0-2355 GCA_964551845.1 uncultured Cyanobium sp. | reverse complement strand
CCGATCAGTGGGGAATTCATGGTTATGAACAATCCCTTGATCTATGCCTGCCTCCCCTTTCTGTGCTGGTGTTCCGTCGGGACGAAATCCGCAGCACTGAGCTGGCCAATATTGTCGGCTTCAGCGACGACGCGGCGATTGCCGGCTGAGCAATTCATGGGCGGGGAAACAGGGCTCCCGCCCTAGAAGGCACATATCGCTAGGCGGAGCTCCATGCCCGGGGCAACTGAGCACAATCAATCGTCATCCCTGCACTGAGCTGCTTTGACTCAGTCAGATACAGATAATGCATCGAAAGTGGCTACTCGATCAACCAAAGTATGCTTAGGATTGCTCAGCATTGAGATCGACGAGGACCGCAAAGCTTGTAAACTGAATTAAATAGGCCTGATCAGGCTACGGGCCGAGAGCCAGCATCGCAAAGCGCCAAAAAAGTTTGCTTCCCAGTTCGACGGACCGCGTATATCGCAAAGCGGCCAACAACTCCTTCGCCCGTTAGACCCAAGGAATGAACAACCAGCCTGAGCAAGACTTACTTTTCGATCGCAAGTTGGCTTGAATTCGACCAACAGCACACTCCCAAGCACAGCAATAACCGGAATCGAAACAAAGAAAAACCCAGCGTTAAACATAGATTTTCCGCGAGAGTCGCGCGCAATCTGGCTGACTAGCCTGATTTGAACGTCTCTTCAGCAGCGCCTCATCTGTTCCCTGCCGCAGGTCCTTGGCTGCGGCGCCCCTGCTTTGGGCCCTTCACTCCGCAGACTGAAAAGTGGTGGTGACACTGCTCCTGATGGAGCCGGTGGCTGGGCCCAGGACACCAGAACCAGTCTGGCCCACCAAGGCGACCGGGGGGATAGGGCTATGGGTCGGTGCCAGCTAGGCGAAACGCCTAAGCGAATCAAAAAAAAGCAGACGACGTGCCGAGATTCCTTGTCAGCTCTGCGGAATATCGATATGCTTACCCGGTGTGATGCATTGTGCTGCGTTCTTGGGCGGATTTACAGCCAGTTTTTTAGCAAGATCAGGCAGCGAGATCCCTGTTGCTGATTCAAGTCTGGAAGATCTGGGCTCCTTGACTGAAGCTCCTAGCTTCCACGTCTCGGCCGCGCTCGTTCTCTCCGGGGTAGTCCAGACCATGGCCGACGTAGCCGAAGGGCAGGGAAGCAGCCCCGCTCAAGGCAGCTGCTGCCTTCTTTACGTGCGAGGCAAACCGGCTGTCCGCGCGAATGCCGCGGACTCGAGTGAGCCGCTGTGCTGTGTGGGATTGATCAGTTCACCCGGCGGGCCACCGAGCTGATCGCAGCCCTAGCTCCAACCCCTTGCTCCAGTCCCCGTTTCCCCGTCAGATTTTTTCAAGTAATGGCCACCACTTCCATCTCCACCATCAACAGCGGCACCCTGACGGGCAGCGCGGGCTCTAAGGCTTATTCGGTCACCATTAACAATGCGACCAATAACGGCGCCGATCTGCTGGTGGCGGCCTACACCTCCACTGGCACCCTGATCGGCTGGCAGATCATCAACCGCTCCGCCAACCTCAGAAACACCGTCTACAACGGCACCTTTAACTTTGCAGCCGCCAATCTCAGCAGGGTTGACACCGTCGGCATCAGCTTTCGGGTGTGGCAAGGCACCGCTGGCAGCAGTTATGGCAGACGCAACAACAACAATCCGGCCATCACCTACGGCACCGGCAACCTGAGCAACGGCTCGACCCGCGGCTTCCGCATCAACAGCACCGCCGCACCCACCGGCGCCACCGGTGCCGTGGCCTTCACCGGCAGCATCACCGGCGGCGGGGTTGCGGCCAGCTTCAATGCGGTCACCGTCGACACGCTGCCTCCAACTGTCACGATCAGCTCGATCGGGGGCGGCGACCGCACCGTTAGCTCCCAGGCCAATGACAACACGGTCGTGGGCACCGCTGAGGCCAACCGCAGTGTCTCGATCCGCTTCGGCAACACCGTGCTCGGCAGCACAACCACCGATGCCAACGGGGCCTTCACTTACAGCCTGACGGCCGCAAATCTCAACACGATCGGCCAAGGCACGGGCAAGAGCATCAACGCCCGACAAACGGACGCCAACGGCAACATCGGCACTTCCGCCGCCTACTCCTTCTCCTTGGACACGGTGGCCCCCACCGTCACTGCCGCCGTCAACAGCATCGCCGACAACGCCGGCGCCAGCGTCGGCGTTGTCGCCAGAAACGGCACCACCGACGACACCACCCCAACGCTCAGCGGCACCCTCTCGGCCAACCTGCCCGGTGGGCACACTGTTCGCATCTTTGACGGCGGCACCTATCTGGGCAACGCCACGGTCGTCGCCCGAACCTGGACCTTCACCAGT
>CAZKER010000202.1:0-2195 GCA_964551845.1 uncultured Cyanobium sp. | reverse complement strand
CATCGCAACGATTCACAGGCTTCCCCATCACCATTGCTGTCGAGATAGGTGTGTCCCTGCCGCAGCAGCTCCTGGGCACGGGCGTAGGAGCCGATCTCGCTGCAGCGGTATCGCCGCCCACCGGGAGTGGTGCCATCGGGGATCACCGCGGCACCGCGGCCCCGGCGGAAGTCCCAGGGGCGGGTGATGCCGCCCTCCACCTGCCAGACCCCTTAGCGGTGCCGGCTGGCCCGGAACTCGGCATCGAGATACTCCTTGGCGACACAGCCGCTCAGGTATCGGCGATAGGCGAACGCCTGGCCGTCTTCCACCATCGCCAGACCGATGTTGATGCCTGCGATCACCTCAGCCACCAAGCGGCCATAGCGATCCGTGGTCTTGACGCCGAGCGCTACGACGCGGCCGATCGGCAAACGCTGCTGCAGATAGCGGCGGGCCTGCTGGCCATAGGGGCTCTGGGCTGTCTCTGGAGCATCGATACAGGCCAATCGCACCATGATGCCCCTGCCCGCCTGGCGCACACGAATCGTGTCGCCTTCGCCGATGGAGAGCACCTCTCCCCTCAGGATCTGGGCCGAACCTGCCCCCGGCAGGACAGCAGCCAGCACCAACAGCAGGGGCAGCCAGCGCAATGCCATCGCTGGAGTCTGCATGCCTGCCATTTCTATGCGCTGGGCGCATAAATTTGCAGCTGACCGCACTGACAAGGCAACCTAAGTTGCGCCTTAGAGTGTCGATGCAACGACCCTGGCTGTGGCTGACGCTTGCACTCACCCTGGCCAGCGGATCGGCCCTGGCCCAGCAGCCCGTGCGTCCCCTCCCGAAAGTGGGAGGGTGCCCTCTCGGCTACTACGCATCAGGCAGCTACTGCGTGCCCAGCGCCAGTGACAACACCCGCGGCGCCATCGAGAAAACCGGCAACAGCTGCGCCCTGGGCTTCTACGCCTCCGGCAACTACTGCCTCAGCAGCCCCAGCAATGAGCGCGAGGCGATCCAGAAGACCGGCAACTCCTGCCCGCTGGGCTGGTTCAGCTCCGGCAGCTACTGCGTCAAGAGCCGCTGATCACCATGGGCTTCCGCTTCCGCCGCTCCGCCCGCCTGGGCCCGCTGCGCTTCAACTTCGCCAAGGGAGGCCTCAGCTCGATCTCTGTTGGCGGGCGCGGCGCCTCGTTCAACATCCCTGTCAGCCGCAGCGGCGGACCACGCACCACCGTGGGGCTGCCGGGCACGGGCCTGAGCTGGAGCCTGGAGCACACCCCGGATCGCTCCGCCGCGATCCCGGCCGGCCCTGCGGCAGGCCTGCCCAACAGCCGCAGGCTGCGGCCCGGGCAGCTCGATGCCCTCAAGCAGTCGCTGCTTGAAGCCCTGCGCCGGGAGCTGTTCGCTCCAGACTCGACAGGAGAGCAGCTGTGGGACCACGGCCTGGTGAGCCGCCTGCTCGCCGATGGCTCCCTACCTGCACGAACCTCTGGCCTGCTTGCTCTGATCGAGACCCCGGAGGCCATGGAGGCCTATGTGCTGCGGGCTCAGGGGCAAGACGATGCCAAGCGCCGCGCCCAGCGCTGCATCACGGCCGTGCAGGAAGCGGCACGCCTGGCCAACGGCTGGGGCTGATTGCGCAGACATGGGCTGCCCCGTGAAACGTGCGCTGCGCTTCATTGCAAGGGGCCGCCTGACTGGCCAACGCATTCCTAGCCAGAGTGCACATGACCGAAAATGCTGCCTGCCTGGCACAAGCCTGGCTTTTATCAACGGGTTCTGATCAGGTGCTGAGATACGGGCACGACTTCGCTTCTGCACCAGCAATGACATTGTGCTGAACCTTGCGCTCTCGGCAGGCTTCGCGGTAGTGGCCTTCCTCTATGCAGGAGTGGGGCATGCCGGCGCATCAGGCTATATCGCTCTGATGGCATTGTGCGGACTGGCTCCTGAGACGATCAAGCCTGTCGCCCTGATCCTGAATATCGTGGTGGCCAGTATTGGCTGCTGGAACTTTCTGGGGGCAGGCCATTTGCCCTGGCGAAGGATAAGGCCTGTCTATCTGCTGGCCATTCCGGCATCATTCCTTGGCGGCTGGCTCAATCTGCCCGGGATATGGTTTCAGCGCTTGATTGGAATCGTGCTGGTTTTCACGGCCTGGCGATTGGGTGCTGTGAGCAAGGACCCCGCAAGCCTGCGTGAACCCAGTCGTTCAG
>CAZKER010000201.1:0-2981 GCA_964551845.1 uncultured Cyanobium sp. | reverse complement strand
AGCTCAGACTGAGCCACTTGACGGAACCGAGGACGGCAGCGTCTCTGTGCTCTTCGCCTAGGGCTCGGGCACGGGCGTCCGATTCTCGGTCCAGTGGTTGACGGGCCGAATTCGGGATTGGGGCGCTGAGTTGCGACACTGACAGTTCAGGAAACGACCACCTTCCGGTGTCCGTTAACGCCAAAACTCCCCGCCGACGGCGGCCCTCGGTGCGATGAGTGCCCGAATTGCGAAGGGCGCAGCGCCGTGTTCCCGACGCGGCGGGAGGTTTGGGCTGACCCGGCGCCCGATCTCGCCGTTCAGGGGCCTTGAATGAACCCTGAGGCCGGAGGAGCTACCGGAGCCCTCGGGCATCAGCTCGGCTTCCACCACTGGAGCAACCGGCGCCAGCAACCCCGCAGGCAGTGCGATCAGGCGTGCCGGTAGAGGTGGGGTAGCTACCGGCACACCCTGACGCGGATTCAGCGACGCCCCCAGGGGGTAGTCGGGCAGGTTGTGGCTGGCAGCCAGCAGGCTGAATTCAATCGGCAAGTCGGCCAGAGCCGAGGACTCTGGCGAAACCAGCCGAGCCTGGGGGCGAGCCTGATCCAGCAATTCCTGCAGGGAGACGCGGGACTGGGGGTGCTGCTCAAGCAGCAAGGCCAATAAGGCCGCCAATTCAGCCGTAAACAGGTGGGATCCGCACCACTGGGCAAAGGAGGGTTCGCTTGACAGCAGCTCCAGGACGAGGGAATCCGGCAGCACTAAGGCTTCCAGTTCGGAGCCAGCACTCACCTCCTCACATGGTGCGGCGCGCAGCAGGGAAGCCAGGCCCACAAAGCTGCCTGGGCCAAGCTTCTCGGCAGTACGCAAGCGGCCCTGATCCCGCACCAGCAGGCGAGCTGTGCCGGATTCGATCAGCAGGATCTCGGAAGGAATCAGACCCGCCAGGCAGAGAGGGTCACCAACTCCAAACTGGCGCCGACTCAGCTGCCGCTGCAAGCTCTCGCAGCTGGAATGGGACAACCCGGCAAAGGCCGGATGCGATGGCAGCTGCTGCAAAGCGGATTCATCCATCACGTCGATTGTGAAGCAGACATCAGCGATTGCGAGGCATCGCTGGACACGCCCAACTCAAGCAGAGGCCGCAGATCAGCAAGCTGCCGCTCGACCTGCTCAGAAATCCACTGTTCGAAAAGCTCCTGGGCCATGAGGGCGGCCGTGGCCTCGTCAAAGGTCGCGGGCGTGAAGCTCTCGAGCCGCACAACCAGCCACCAGGATTCGATCTGGAACGGCTCGAGCACTACGCCAGGGGGCGCAGTGCGCAAACGATCGACCAAGGCAGGGTGGGCTTGAGTGAGTGGCACAGGGCCAACGATGCCGCGGGTGGCCTGTTCAGGCCCTTCGGCGTAGCGGGCGGCTAAATCGGCGAAGTTGGCATCGCCATCATCGATGCGCAAATAAAGCTCACGCGCCAGGCCGCCATCGCTGAGGCGAAGCAGGCTGTACACAACGCGATCCAACTGATTCTTACGCTGCAGAAAGCGTGCTTCAGCTTTTGCCGAGAAGTCGCGTTGACACAGAAGCTGCAGCTGCAGAGGCTGACGCATCTGCGCTTCTAGGGCTGTTGGAGTCAGCATCCGAGCCCGGGCAAAGGCCTGCAGAGCCTCAGCATCTCGAATCTGCTGCTGACGGCAAAACACCTGCTGAGCCTGATTAATTTGCTCATCGCTAAGTGAGATGCCGCTGGCCGCCAAAGCCAGCAGATTAGCCCGCACGTAGGGCTCAACCAAACCAAGACGAGCCAAGTCTTTTAGCGAAACTGTTGAACTTTCGCGAGACTCAGATAACATAAAAAAGCCTGCCCTGGGGCGATTTGCCAGCATTATAGCAATCGCAAAAAGCAACCAAGCCAGACTGCGCCAAATATCATTGAAACCCTATGGTTGCAATCCCATTTGGATCATGCATAGACGCAAATAGATTCAGCAAGGCTGGCGCAGTACGGATGGCGCAACAGGGCAGATGCAAAAAAGCAGGCGCCACAAGGCTCAATTCAGCCAAGGCTTTGCACCTCCACTGATCCGCTAACTGGGCCAGAAATGGCTTGCTCACGAGCACTCCGCATCAAAAAAAGCGCCAAGCGCTAGCCCAAACTGGAAATTCCGTTTGCCAAAGCCCGGTGCCCCTGCCCCTGGCCGCCGATTCGCTGCCAGCCGATGCCCTGCCGGTAGTGGAAACCTTCCACTCCTTGCAGGGTGAAGGGCTCCATGCCGGCCGCAGTGCCTTCTTCATCCGTCTGGGGGGCTGCGCGGTGGCCTGTTCCTGGTGCGACACCAAGCACTCCTGGCCTGCTGAGCTGCACCCCCGGCGCGCCGCGGCCGAGCTGACTGCCGAAACCGCGGCCGCCGCGGCCGCGGGTGCCGCCTTTGTGGTGATCACCGGCGGCGAGCCGCTGCACCACAACCTCGGCCCCCTTTGCCAGGCCCTGGAGCCTTTGGGCCTGCCGCTGCACCTGGAAACCAGCGGCGTCGATCCGCTCAGCGGCCGCTTCGCCTGGATCACCCTTTCACCCAAGCGCCACCGCCCCCCCACCGCTGAGCTGCTGGCCGCCTGCCATGAACTCAAGGTGGTGGTGCATGAAGCCAGCGATCTGGCCTTCGCCACAGCCATGGGCACCCAGGCAGGCAGCGCCCGCGGCGGCCCCGGGCCCCAGCTACTGCTGCAACCAGGTTGGGAATCCGCAGCCGGCCAGGCCCTGGCAATCAATTACGTACGCCAGCACCCCCAGTGGCGACTCAGCCTCCAGAGCCACAAGTTGCTGGGATTGCGCTAATCACTGCAGCTGCGCCGGCCGCTCCTGGCTCTCCGCCTTCCACAGCCGCCAGCGCAGCTCCAGCGGTCGGGGAGCATCCACCACTATCGGACGACTGGCGTTGTATGGCACCACAAATGCCTTGCCGGCCATCGGCACAAAGGCGCGGCGGCGCGGCTGATCAGCT
>CAZKER010000200.1:0-4299 GCA_964551845.1 uncultured Cyanobium sp. | reverse complement strand
TCGGCTTGCATCATTTCCAGGGCTGCTTCGAGCGCGAAGTAGAGGTTGATGGCCGGGGTGAAGGGGTTGCTATCTGCATGGGCTGATTTGCGGTACTTGGCCAGATCCAGATAAAACTTCGGCAGATCGGAGTGCTTGCTGGCTTCCCAGGCCCGGTCGCTCATGGCCACGAAAGCCAATCCCGGCGGCATCATGTAGCCCTTCTGGGAGCCGGAGCCGATCACGTCGATGCCCCAGTCCTCCATGGGCACGTTGCAGGCTCCCAGGCTGGTGACGCAGTCGGCGATGGTGAGGGCGGTGCCGTGGGCCTTGACGTGGGAGGCAATGGTCTGCAGGTCGTTGATCACCCCCGTGGAGGTTTCTGAGTGGGTAATGATCACGGCCTTGATC
Organism: uncultured Cyanobium sp.; assembly: GCA_964551845.1. Classification (GTDB taxonomy): domain Bacteria; phylum Cyanobacteriota; class Cyanobacteriia; order PCC-6307; family Cyanobiaceae; genus Cyanobium_A. The sequence goes on along the minus strand of CAZKER010000200.1, from coordinate 3,909 downwards.
GCCTTACCAGTGTCCGCTTCAAGCGCGGCGCGGAAGGCCTCGGGATCCAGGGGCTGGCCCCATTCGGCCTGGATCACTTGCACGTTTAGGCCGTAGGCCTTGGCGAGCTTCACCCAGCGCTCGCCGAACTTGCCGTTGTCGCCGCAGAGCACGGTCTCGCCCTTGCTGAGCACGTTGATGATTCCCGCCTCCATGGCAGAGGTACCGCTGCCGGTGATCACCAGCACGTCGCCCGTTGTCTGATGCAGCCACTGCAGCTGCTCGGTGGTGCGCTTAACGATTTTCTGAAAATCGGCGCTGCGGTGGCCGATCGGATGGCGGCCCATGGCCAGCAAGACGCGTTCCGGCACCGGGGTGGGGCCGGGGATCATCAGGCTGAGTTTGTCCTGCATGGCTAGGGGGTACAGCGGGCGGCGGCGGACCGCACAATCAACCACCATAAAAAACAGTGTTCATTCGCGCTTTGGTTGAGCTGACCCAAATCGAGGCTTCCTCGGCGGATGCCACTGCTGGATACACCGTGCCGGTGTGGCTCACGGCTGCAGCCCGGGCGGCCCTAGTGATCCTGCTTGGCCAGCCCTGGGAGCGTCACCAGCCCCTTTGGCTCCATCCTGAAGCTGCGGCAGCCGGCGAGGTGCCTGCCCGGGTGCCGGTGCAAGCGGTCGCTCCCTTGGCCGATGGCTGGGTGCTGGCCATGGCCTGCTGTGATCCGGGGCCGGAGGTGCTCGACCTCACCCGTGGCCTGCAGCTATGGGTGCAGTTGCGCTGGATGGCGGGGCCGGGAAAGTGGCTCGAGTTGCGGGCTGGTGAGGGGGTGGGGGTGCTGCAGGCCAGCGGTGAGGCGTGCGTGTCGGCCTACGCCGAACAGCTGCTCGAGTGCAACCTGCGGCCTCTGGTGCCGCCGGGCCGGCGCTTGGAGCTGCAAGTGGTGATCCCAGAGGGCAGGCGTCTGGCGGAGCGCACCAGCAATGCCGCCTTTGGGGTGGTGGATGGCCTGGCCTTGATCGGCGCCCAGGCCGAGGTGCAGCGCAGCGCGGGTCCCGACCAGCTGGCCCAGGCCCTTGCGTCCCTGCGCGAACGCGCTGCAGTGCCTGCTTTCTGCGGTGATCTGGTGCTGGTGATCGGTGAAAACGGGCTCGATCTGGCGCCCAGACTGGGTTTGCCGCCCGAGCTGTTGCTCAAGGCGGGCAACTGGCTGGGACCGCTGCTTGTGGCGGCGGCCCAGGCCGGCGTGCGCCGCCTGTTGCTGTTGGGTTATCAGGGCAAGCTGATCAAGCTGGCGGGCGGCATCTTCCATACCCACCACCACCTGGCCGATGGCCGCGCCGAGGTGCTCACGGCCCTGGCGGCCCTTGCCGGGCTGGGCGGGGAGGCCCTGCAAGCCCTCCACGACGCCCCCACTGTGGAGGCGGCCCTGGGAGAGCTGGCCCAGCGGGACGCTCCGCGGGCCGAGCGGCTGCGCCAGGCCATCGCCGCGGCGGTAGAGCAGCGCAGCCTGCGCTACCTGGCCCGCTACGGCCAGGAGGCAATGGCGGTGGGGGCCGTGCTGTTCGATCGCTCCCGCCAGATCTGCGGTCAGGGCCCGGTCGGCTTGGAGTTGCTCACGGCTCTACGCAATCCCACCCGGGGCGACGCCTAGGCTGGTTCGAATGCTTCAGGGTCCAGCGTTGTCGATGTCCTCCACCGCTTCTCCCACCGCCCCAGCGCCCCAGCTTGACGCCACCTCCCAATCGACGCGCTATCCCGCGATTGTGATTCTTGATTTCGGCTCCCAGTATTCGGAGCTGATCGCCAGGCGGGTAAGGGAAACCGAAGTCTTCTCCCTGGTGATGGGCTACACCACCACGGCCGAGGAGCTGCGGGCGATTGCCCCCAGGGGCATCATCCTCAGCGGCGGCCCCAGCTCTGTGTACGAGCCGGGAGCTCCCGTGTGCGACCCAGCCATCTGGGAGCTGGGAATCCCGGTGCTCGGCGTTTGCTATGGCATGCAGCTGATGGTGCAGCAGCTGGGCGGTTCGGTGGTGGCGGCTGGTCGGGCGGAATACGGCAAGGCTCCGCTGCACGTTGACGACCCAATCGATCTACTCACCAACGTCGAAGACGGCTCGACGATGTGGATGAGCCACGGCGACTCGGTGGAACGGCTACCCGAGGGCTTCCTGCGGCTGGCCCACACCGATAACACTCCAGAAGCCGCCGTCGCTGATCACCAGCGACGTCTATACGGCGTGCAATTTCATCCGGAGGTTGTGCACTCCACCGGCGGCATGGCAATGCTGCGCAATTTCGTTTACCACATTTGTGGTTGTGAGGCCGATTGGACCACGGCCGCCTTCATTGACGAAGCGGTGGCTGATGTGCGCGCCCAAGTAGGCGATAAGCGGGTATTGCTGGCCCTCTCCGGTGGCGTTGACTCCTCCACCCTCGCCTTTCTGCTGCACAAGGCAATTGGTGATCAGCTCACGTGCATGTTCATCGACCAGGGTTTCATGCGCAAAGGCGAGCCCGAGTTTCTGGTGGAGTTTTTCGACAAGCGCTTCCACATCAACGTCGAATACATCAATGCCCGCGAGCGCTTCATCAGCAAGCTCGATGGCGTCACCGACCCGGAGGAGAAGCGCAAGCTGATCGGCACGGAATTCATCCGGGTCTTCGAGGAGGAGAGCAAGCGCCTCGGCCCCTTCGACTACCTGGCTCAGGGCACTCTCTACCCCGACGTGATCGAGAGTGCCGGCACGGGTATCGATCCCAAAACCGGTGAGCGGGTAGCGGTGAAGATCAAAAGCCACCACAACGTTGGTGGCCTGCCCAAGGATCTGCAATTCAAGCTTGTAGAACCCCTGCGTCGTTTGTTTAAAGACGAGGTGCGCAAGGTGGGCCGTAGCCTGGGCCTGCCCCAGGAGATCGTGGGACGGCACCCTTTCCCCGGTCCTGGTCTGGCAATTCGCATCCTCGGCGAAGTTACCAGTGAGAAGCTCAACATCCTTCGTGATGCCGACCTAGTCGTGCGCGAGGAGGTGAAGGAGGCGGGCCTCTACAACGAGATCTGGCAGGCTTTTGCCGTGTTGCTGCCGGTGCGCAGCGTGGGGGTGATGGGCGATAAGCGCACCTATGCCTTCCCGATCGTGCTGCGCTGCGTCTCCTCAGAAGACGGCATGACCGCTGATTGGTCTCGCCTTCCCTACGACTTACTGGAGAAAATTTCCAACCGCATCGTCAATGAGGTCAAGGGTGTGAACCGGGTGGTGCTCGACATCACCAGCAAGCCCCCCGGCACGATCGAGTGGGAGTAGCCCGGGACGCCGACCTTCGATACCATCGGCTCCCAGCTCATACGTCGTGACTGCCGCCTCAGCGCCCCCCAGCTCGACATCCCCCGATCCCGACATGCAGCGGCGGCTGCAGCAGGACAGCATCGTGCTGGCCGGCAAAACCATTTACCTCAATCCTTTTCTGTATTGGCGCCGTTTCGACGCCAATACAGACCGCTGGCTGCGGGAGCCAGGCCAGTTGATGGAAGAGCAGATCGCCAGCAACCGGGTGCGCTTCTATCCCGAGGTGGACTGGGAGCTGCTGGATGGGGGCGAGCGGGCCGCCAAAGATGGCGCCGTGGAGATGTTCCTCAAAAGCCTGGAGCTGATCAGCACCTTCAACCCTGAGCTCACGGCCGGCCATTTGCTCGAGGTCGAGCGCAAGATGGCGGTCACCAAGAAGAAATCATTTGAGCGCTGGGTGACCCGCTCCCTGCGCCGGCGCCAGCAGGAGGAGGAGAAGGCCAGGCGGCGCTTCGATCGGGAGCGCACGCTGCGGGCCTGGGGCGAATGGCTGGCCCTTGACGTCACCCGCCAGGCCTTAGTGCCTCTGGCCTCGTTGCTAGTAATCGCGGTGGCGGCGGGCTGGTGGTGGGGT
>CAZKER010000199.1:0-4304 GCA_964551845.1 uncultured Cyanobium sp. | reverse complement strand
GAGGTCGGCCCAGTCGGGGCCAGCTCACGCGGGGGCAGGCCCGCCAATTGATGGATACGGCCTATCTGGCGTCGGCCACTGCCCTGCTGTGGGTGGCGCTCTACTACCTGCCGGTAGGTAGCCCCCTGTTTCGGCTGGCCCTGCCCCTGCCCCTGGCCCTGTTGCAGTTGCGCCATGGCTGGCGCTGTGCCGTTGAGGGTCTGGTTGTGACCGCCCTGTTGTTGGTCGCCCTGATGGGTCCGATCCGGGGGCCGTTGGTGGTTTTCCCCTATGGCTTTCTGGCGCTTTGGCTGGGCTGGTGCTGGCGGGCGAGGGCCGGTTGGCGCTCAAGTTGGTGGCTGAGCTGGGGCGTTGGCAGCCTGATCAGCGCAGCTGGCTTTTTGGTGCGGGTGGCGGTGCTCTCGGTTTTGGTGGGCGAGAACCTTTGGGTATTGATCACCACGGCGGCTGCAGGCTTGTTGGAGAAGCTGGCTGGCTGGGTGGGCCTTAGTGCATCTATCGAGCTGGCCCAGGTTCAGCTGGCCGCCTTGGTGCTGGTATGGGTGCAGAACGTGATTGTGGTGCTGGCCCTGCATGCGGTGGCCTACTGGATTTTTCCGCGCCTGCAAGCTCCAATCCCAGAGCCACCGGATGCCCTGAGGGCCCTCGTGGCCCTTGATCCCCTCTGAGCGGCCTGATGGCCCCCAACCAGCAGGCCCCTGATCTCTGGCGCCAGACCCTGGAACTGGGCTGGCACCGCAGCCGCACCCTGCTCCTGCTCGCCGCCACTGATACCGCTGCGGTGCCCGGGATTTCGGCCGCTGGTGCCTCGCCCCAGGCCCGGCTGGGCACGGCTGCCGCCGATGCCGAACTACTGCTACAGGGGCCCGGTGGCCACCGCTGCCATGCCCTGCCTCCCCTGCCGGCGGGGGTGAGCCCAGCCCTGATCAGCCATGTGGCGCTGCGCCAGCTCGGGCTGCTGGAGCGCGCCCAGGTGCTTGATCTGGGCTGTGCGATTGCGGCGGCGGTGCCGCACCTACGCCTGCCTGGGCTGGAGAGTGCCGGCCCGGCCCGCTGCCTCAGCACGGGCCAGGCCCTTGCCCCGGCCAGGGTGGTGGCCCTGGTGCAGCGCGGCCGCACCTGGGGGATGCGCTGGGATCCGGCTGAGCCGTTGCTCCTGGCTGAATGCGTGCCCGGCGGCACCACCACGGCCCTGGCGGTGCTCGAGGGCCTGGGGGTGGCGGCGGCGGGGCTGGTGAGTGGCAGCCTGCGCCAACCAGCCCACGGGCTTAAGGCGGCCCTGGTGGCTCAGGGTTTGGCTGCGGCAGGTTTTGAAGCGGCAAAGCTGGCGGCATTTGCGGACCCTCTAAACGTGTTGGCGGCGTTGGGGGATCCGATGCAGGCCTTCGCTGCGGGGCTGGTGGGGGCGGCTGCGGCCCGAGGCACGCCGGTGCTGCTGGCCGGTGGCAGCCAGATGGCGGCGGTGCTGGCCTTGGCCTTGGCCCTGGCCGAACCCCAGCTGCGGCCAGTCCTGGCGGAGCGCTTGGTGGTGGCCACCACCGCCTGGGTGGCCGAGGAGTCAGGCAGCAACCTGGCCCTGCTGCTGGAGCGCATTGGTGCCCGCTGGCAGGTGCGGCCGCAGCTGGAGGTGGCGGCCTTGCGTTTTCGGGACTGCAGCAGTGCGGCCCTACTCGACTACGAGCGCGGCTACGTCAAGGAGGGGGTGGGGGCCGGCGGCCTAGCCCTGCTCTGGCAGCTGGCCGGCCGGGAGCCAGCGGCCCTGGCGTCGGCCTGCGATGCAGCCTGCCGGCTGGAGCTTGGTGCCTAGGGTCGCTGTTATGGCATTCACTCCCGCTGTGCTCTCCCGTCGCCGGCTGCTGCAGCTCGGTGTGGGTGCTGGCGCGGGCCTGCTGGCCGCCTGCCGCTCTGCCGATGGCCCCCAGCTGCTGCTGGCAGAAGCAGACCTGCCCGCAGCCTGGCTGAAGCAACTGCCCGCTCCCTGGCGGACGCGTCAAGTAGCTGATGCTGCTGCTGTACAAAAGGCCTTGCTGGAGCTTGGGCAACTGCCGGCGCCTGGCTTGGTGGCCCTCAGCGACGGCTGGGCCAGTGGCCTGAGCCGGCAGCAGCTTCAGCCCTTTGAGGCGCCGCGCCTGTGGGCCCGGCTCGCTGCCTTCAGTGCCCCGGTGGCCCGTCTGTTTGCCCCGGTGGGTGACGCACAGCTGGCCTTCCCCTGGGCCTACAGCCCCTGGGTGATCGCCCTGCGCAGTCGCCCCGACCTGGCCGCCCGTCGCCAGGAGGGCTGGCAGTTGCTGCTTGATCCCAGCCTGCGCGGCCGGTTGGTGTTGCCCTCCAGCCCCCGCATCAGCTTGGAGATCATGGGCGGTGATTTTGACCGCCTGGAGCGCTTGCGGGCCCAGGCCCTCGCCTACGACGACCGCGACGGCCTCAATCTGCTGCTCAGTGGTGATGCTGAGGCGGCGGTACTGCCGCTGCAGCGTCTGATTCCCCTGCTGCGCCGCGACCAGCGCCTGGCAGTGATCTGGCCACAGAGTGGCGCGCCGCTCAGTTGGCAGCTGCTGCTGCGGCCTGCGGGGGGCGCCTCGTCTGTGTCGCCACCGCTGGAGTGGCTGGGGGCAGTTCTGGAGGAGCCGCTGCTGGAAGGGCTGCTGGCCCGGGGCTGGGTGCCGCCCCTGCCCCAGGCTCAGTTGGCCCCTGTAGCGCGGCGCTTTCCGGAGGTGATTACAGCCCTGCTGCTGCCTGGAGACAGCCTGCTGCAGCGCTGCTGGAGCCTGCCACCCCTTTCCGTGCCCCAGCAGCTGGCCCAGCAGAACATCTGGGATGCGGCTGCGCCCAGGCCCTAGCCCCAGAGACGGCGGCGGGGGGCGGCGGCCAGGCGCCGATGGGTGTCGGCCAGCAGCGCGGGGATGGCCAGATCCATGGGGCAGCGGGGCAGGCAGGCGCCGCAGGAGCGGCACGCCTCGGCGTTGAGCTCCTCCCACCAGTGGCCAGCGCGGCCGATCAGGTTGTAGCGCTCCTGGGCAAAGGCCTCCATGCCGTGGCCCACGGCCAGGTTGCGCAGGCGCAGGAGTTCGGGGATCGGCACGCCGTTGGGGCAGGGCAGGCAGGCGCGGCACTGGCCGCAGCGCTCATCCCCCAGGCGCTCCTGGCCGGCGGCCTTCAGGCGGGCGAGGGCCTGGCGCTGCTCGGGGCTTAGCCAGGGCGAGGGCCCGCCGATGGCGGCGGCCCAGGCCAGGTCTTCCGGCTGCTCAGCCCCTAGGCTCAAAGTTGAGATTCCCTGATCGAGCAGGAAGCGGTAGGCCAGTTCCAGGGGGTGAAACGGATCGCAGTCGGCCACTAGCTCGGCTGGTGGGTCGTAGAGGCGGCCGCCCTTGTCGGCGGGGGAGATGGCCAGCACGCCGATTCCCTCGTCTAGGGCCGCACGGGCGATGGGCAGCCGGGTCTGGTCAAACAGGTGCACATGCAGGCTGCAGAACGTGAATCTCCCCGAGGCCAGGGCAGTTTCGATCAGCTCGGGCGTGGCGTGGCTGCTGAAGCCCACCTGGCCCACCAGTCCTTCGTCTTTGGCCCAGGCCAGCAGGTCGGCGCCGGGCCCCTTAATCGCCCACTCCAGATGCTCGGGGCGGTTGAGGCCATGCACGGCCAGGCTGGTGAGCTTGGCGACGCCAAGGCGCTCCAGGATCGAGTGCAGTTGCCCCTGGCCGGTGGCCAGGTCGGGGCCGGGGAGCAGTTTGCTAGTGATGCGCCAGCCGTCCGGGGGGGCCAGGTTGTCGCGTTGCAGGGCCGCCATGGCCTGGCCCAGGAAGGTTTCGGCGGGCCCGTAGGCGGCTGCCGTTTCCAGATGGTTGATGCCGGCGGCCAAGGCTGCCCTCAGCACCGATTCCATCTGGGCGGGGCTGCTTAGGGCCCGCATTGTGCCGAGGCTGAAGGCCGACACCGGCGGCCCGGCGCCGTAGGGGCGCAGCAGCTGTTTTTCAGAGGGTTGGTACATCCCCCCCAGGCTCGTCGGCTTCGGGGCGGGTCTGTTTGAGGTGGCGCACTAGGTCGGCGGGGCTGGTGCTGTCTAGGAAGCGGCGGAAATTGTCCTGCTCCTGGGCGTCAGCCTCCGCATCCACTGGAATAGAGGCATCGGCCACAACCTCTTCGAGCATCCAGATGCTGCTGCCGGTGCGTAGGGCGAGGGCGATGGCATCGCTGGGCCGGGCATCGAGCTCGATGCATGAGGTTGCCGTTTCGTCGCCAGGGGCTCCAGCTTCCCCATCGTTAGCAGGACTGAGTTTCAGCACAGCTCGGAAGGTGCTGTCTTC
>CAZKER010000198.1:0-2422 GCA_964551845.1 uncultured Cyanobium sp. | reverse complement strand
GGCAATGCACGATCACAGGCAGGTCGAGCTCAACCGCCAGATCTAGCTGGGGCTCGAGCATGGCCAACTGAACCTCCAGATTCTGCTCCCGAAACAGATCGAGGCCAAGCTCACCGATCGCCACCACACGGGGATCAGCCTGGGCTGCATGACGCAAAACCTCTGCCGTGTCGGGCTGCCAGTGCTCGGTGTCGAGCGGATGTACCCCTACGGAGTAGCGCAATTCGGGGAAACGATCGGCCAGAGCACGGATCGCTGGAATTTCCCCTGGCTCCACGCAGGCATGAATCAGGGATTTAACCCCTGCTTCCCGCCAGCGCTGAGCAACCTCGTCTAGATCGTCGTCGAAATTACGGAAAACGATGTGGCAGTGGCTGTCGACCAAAACGGGTAATCCCGATTCGGTCGGTGCTAGCGAGGCAATCACGGTGGGGAGCCTGATTTCAGGCTTGGGCGGCGGCTGCCGGCTCGATCACCTGCTTAACAGCCGCACTGATACGCGACTTCTGGTTGGCACCGGTGTTGCGGTGCAGCACACCCACCTTCACAGCCTTATCAATCTTGCTGAAGGCGGCATTCATAGTGCTTTGAACAGCCGTCTTGGCGTCTTCACCAGGCGTCTGGGAGTAGGCGGTGCATGCGGTGAAGCAGCGCTTCATCAAGGTGCGCAGGGCCGACTTGTAGGTGCGGTTGCGGAGACGGTTGCGCTCGGCAACCTCAATGCGCTTCTTCGATGAGGTGTTATTGGCCACAGGCGGACGGACGCTAGATCGGCAAACAAGGATCCTACCGCCAGGGCCTCCTAAGCACGTCCACCGCCTTCAAGATCAGTGCCGGCCTAACTTGACAATTCCGTAACCCTGAGCCGTTCCGTGGTCGCAACGCCTGTTGCCCTATCGATCAGCTGCCTGCGCGATGACGGTTCAAACGTCGCCTCTGATCGGCTGGCAACCATCGCCGAGCGCACCAGTGGCGGGCGCCTGCGCGAGGAGATGGCTCGAGTCGACGCGATCCTCTCCCAGGTGCAAGCGGAAGGTGATGCCGCCCTGATGGAGCTCACCGAACGCTTTGATGGCGTGCGCCCCGATCCACTGCGGATTCCGCCACAGCGCCTGGCCGAGGCCTGGCAAGCCACACCAGCGGCACTGAAGGACGCCCTGCGCCTGGCCCATCAGCGAATCCTTGCCTTCCACCAGCAACAGCTTCCCGCCGACCTGGCCGTGACCGGGCCCCACGGCGAACTGTTGGGCCGGCGCTGGCGGCCGGTGGAACGGGCTGGCCTCTACGTCCCTGGGGGACGGGCCTCCTACCCCAGCACAGTGTTGATGAATGCCGTTCCGGCGCGAGTGGCCGGGGTGCAGCGGCTCGTGATGGTTACGCCCCCCGGACCCGGCGGCGAACCCCATGCCACGGTGCTGGCTGCCGCCCACCTGGCCGGGGTGGAAGAGGTGTATCGGGTTGGGGGCGCCCAGGCGATCGGAGCCCTGGCCTTCGGCACCGCAACCATTCCGCGGGTCGACGTGATCAGCGGCCCCGGCAACCTTTACGTGACCCTGGCCAAAAAAGCGGTGTATGGGCGCGTAGCGATCGATTCGCTGGCCGGCCCCAGCGAAGTGCTGGTGATCGCTGACCACAGCGCCAGGGCCGACCAGGTGGCCGCCGACCTGCTGGCCCAGGCCGAGCACGACCCACTAGCCGCCGCGATCCTGCTGACCACCAGCCCTGAGCTGGCCGCAGCCATGCCGGCAGCCCTGGAGGCCCAGCTCGAAAACCACCCCAGGTCAGAAATCACCCGCACCGCGCTCAACGACTGGGGGCTGATCGTGGTTTGCGACAGCCTCAGCCGGGCCGCCCAGCTGAGCGACTGCTTCGCCCCAGAACACCTCGAGCTGCTGGTCGCCAACCCGGAAGATCTGGCCGAACAGATCCAGCACGCCGGCGCCATCTTTATGGGTCCATACACCCCCGAGGCCGTGGGCGACTACCTAGCCGGCCCCAACCACACCCTGCCCACCGCCGGCACGGCCCGCTTCGCCGGGGCCCTGAGCGTCGAGACCTTCCTGCGCCACACCAGTCTTATCCGCTTCAACCGGGAGGCCTTGGAGGCCACCGGAGCCGCAGTTATCACCCTGGCCGAAAGCGAGGGGTTGCACAGCCACGCCGAATCGGTGAGACGGCGGCTGACTTGAAGCGCCTCAGCGCTTAACCAGGTCCCGCACCCGGGGTTCGCCGTCGACGATTTCGCCAACGAGAACTTGGTCGGTGATGTTCACAAACAGACCGTTTTCGAGCACGCCTGGCAGGTTGTTAATCGCCGCCTCGAGGGCGGCGGGATCGCTGATACCACCATCAAACTTCACATCTAAAACCAGGTTTCCCTGATCGGTCACCACGGGGCCGGCCTTTTTGACGGCCATGCGCA
>CAZKER010000197.1:0-10640 GCA_964551845.1 uncultured Cyanobium sp. | reverse complement strand
GGATGACAACTTCGCCACGATTGTTAGTGCGGTGGAGGAGGGGCGGCTGGTGTACGCCAATATTCGCCGCTTCGTTAAGTACATTCTGGGTAGCAATGTCGGTGAGTTGGTCACGATTGCGGCAGCTCCCCTAGTTGGTCTGTTTGGCGTGCCCTTGACTCCTCTGCAGATCCTTTGGATGAATTTGGTAACAGACGGGGTGCCGGCTCTAGCGCTGGCCCTCGAGCCGGCGGAGGCGGGCCTGATGGACCGGGACCCAGCTCGGCCGGGTGAATCGATCTTTGCTAGGGGCATTGGCCGCTACATCTTGAGAGTTGGTGTGGTGTTCGGTTTGATGGTGATTGCCTTGATGGTGTGGAGTTACCGCACCCAGGGGGCCGATGGTCCCTGGAAAACCATGGTGTTCACCACCTTGTGCCTGGCCCAGATGGGTCACGCCCTGTCTGCTCGTAGTGATCGCCCCTTATTGCAAGTGAACCCCTTCAGTAACCCCTGGCTGCTCTGGGCGGTGGTGTTCACCAGTGGCCTCCAGTTGCTGCTGCTTTATGTGCCCTGGCTGTCCCGTTTCTTTGGCACCGACCCCCTGGCCTTTGCCGATCTGATGGTGTGCGTTGGGGTGAGCCTGGTGTTCTTCACCTACCTCGAGGCTGAGAAGGTTTTGAGGCAGTGGTGGAGTCGCCGCCGGGCAAACACCCCGGCCGTAATGACTTGATGGCTGCCCTGTCTGCTCTGATGGAGAAGCTTCCCCAGCTTCTCCTCGCCGCGGTGGACGCCAACCCGCTTCTGGGATATGGGGCTATCGCCCTAGTGATGTTGCTGGAAAACGTGGTGCCACCTATTCCTTCGGAGGTGGTGATGCCGCTGGCAGGCTTTCTGATCCAGCAGGGAAGGCTGCAGCTGTTTCCAGTCGTGCTGGCCGGCCTGTTGGGCACCGTGCTGGGTGCCTGGTTTTGGTATGGAATTGGCCGCCTGATCAACGAGGAGCAGCTGGAGCAGTGGCTGGCCCGCCATGGCCGCTGGTTTGGCGTGCGGCCTGCGGACCTAGCCCGCAGTCGCCGCTGGTTTAATCGCCATGGAGTGGCTGTTGTGTTTTGGGGGCGGATTATCCCTGGGGTCCGCACGTTGGTGTCTTTGCCGGCTGGCATCGAGCTGATGCCCCAACCCCTGTTTTTGATTTGGACTACGGCGGGCAGCTTGATTTGGATCCTGCTGCTGACGGTTGCCGGCCAGACGCTTGGCGCTGGTTATGCAGGAGTTGCAGCTGCCCTCAAGCCTTTTACCCGAGTCCTAGGCGGAATTGTTTTGGGTGCGGTGGTTGTGGGCTTGGTGTGGCTGCTGTTGCAGTGGATCCGTAAGAAGTACCGCTCGCGCTAGTAGTTGCTGAAACGAGTTGGCTTTAGAGACCAAATTGGCGGCAAACCAGCAGGGGCACCAGCAGGGTCATCACCACAGTGAGAGGGAAGCCGTAGCGGGCCACATCTAGAAAGCGATAACGCCCGGGGCCAAACACCATCAGGTTGGTTTGGTAACCAACCGGGCTTAGGAAGCTCTGACTGGCCCCAAACAGCACGGTGAAGATCAGCGCCATTGGAGCGATGCCGAGGCCTATGGCCAGTTTGCCGACGATTGGAATCACCATTGCGATTGTGGCAGCGTTACTCATCACCTCAGTCAGCAGGGTGGTGAACAAAAACACGGCCGCTAGGGCCCAGTAGATCGGCCAATCCTGCAGGCCGCTGAGCAGTCCCTTGGCCAGGGCTTCGGCCAGGCCAGTTTTCTCTAGGGCCACGCTGAAGCTGCCAAGTGATCCCAGCAGCAGGATCACATCTAGCCGGATTGAGCGCTGCAGCTCGCCGCTGCGCAGACAGCCTGTAGCCACCATCGCCACGGTGCCGAGTAGTACCGAAGCCACCAGGGGCAGCAGACCCAAACTCGGCAGCAAAATCGCTAGCACGGCGATGCCCAGGGATAGGCGCTTACGGCTAACCGTGGGCAGGTCGTCTTCCAGCTGCTCCAGCACCACCAAGTCGTTGTTGGCCTGAAGACCGCGAATGGCGTCTTTGGGTCCCTGCAGCAACAGCACATCTCCCTCGCGCAGCACTGCCTTGCCCAGTCGTTCCCGCAGTACGGCACTGCCTCGGCGCAGGGCTAGCACTGTGGCGTTGTAGCGCTGGCGGAAGCGGAGGTCGCGCAGGCAGCTGCCTGCCAGGCTTGAGCCGGAAGGCAGCAGCACCTCCACTATGCGCTGGCCGCCTGAAAGGGTGTCTGCGGTGTCGGAGCTTTCGGGGGTGGGAGCCAGCACCACCATGTGCTCCTGCTGCAAGCGCAGCAGATCGGCCCTGGTGCAGCGCAGCAGCAGCCTGTCGCCCTGCTGCAGGGGGCGGTCGGCCAGGGGTGGGGTGAAACGTTCCGGGCCCCTGTGGAGCTCGATCACATCGACATCGAAGCGTCGCTGCAGGCGGCTGCCATGCAACGACTGGCCGATTAATTCCGAGCTGGCCGTAATCATCACCTCGGTGAGATAGCCGCTGTTGGTTAAATTGAGAGCTAGGTTATCGTCGTCGCTGCCGCGATCTGGCAGCAAGCGATCAGATAGCAGGGCCATCACCAGGCTGCCCACTAGCCAGACGCCGATGCCGATTTTCGTGAAGCTGAACAGGCCGAAGGCTCCATAGCCGAGCTTTTCGCTCACTTCGCTGGCCAGCAGGTTTACCGAGCTACCCAGCAGGGTGATGGTGCCGCCCAACACCGTGGCAAATGAAAGGGGCAGCAGCACCTTGGAGGGAGAGATGCGGTGGCGGTGGCACCAGCCCTCTACCACCGGCAGCAGCGAGGCCACTATCGGGGTGTTGGGCACGAAGGCAGATACGGGCCCCACAACAGCTGATAACAACACGATCATGCGCTTGGGGCTACGCACCGCATCGGAGCCGATCAGGCCCCGCAGACGATCGAGGGCCCCCGAACGAAACAGCCCCGCTGACAAGGCGAACAGGGCCATCACCGTGATCAGGGCCGGGCTGCCGAAGCCCTCCAAGGCTTCCCCTGGCTTGAGCACCCCTGTGGCCATAAGCAGCCCCACCGCCAGCAGGCCCGTGACTTCCGGCGGGATCACGCCCCACACGAAGAGCACGATCGAGAGGACCAGCACCGCCAGGGTGGTCAGGGCCCCCGGTTGTAGTGAGGCCTGCAGAAGGTCGGTCACAACTGCTGAGCGAGGATCCACAGATTAAACCGCGGTTCTCTGGTCGAGATAGGGGGTTTAAGGAGTGGAGTGGGTCCGAGGCGGGTCGCCTCAGCTGCCAGGCAGTTTGGCCAGGGCTTCACTGGCGCCCATTACCACCAGCAGTTCGCCGGCTTCGAGCACGTGGGAGGCGGGGGGATTCACCGTTAGCTGGTTGTCAGGTCCGGCGGCCAGCACGCTCACGTTGAAGTTCTTGCGCAAATTGATCTCGCGCAACGACTGGCCGATGAATGCTTGGGGCACCCGAATCTCCTCGATGCTATTGCGGTCGTCGAGGCGCAGCCGCTCCAGCAGGTTGGGCCGCACCAGTTCCATTCCCAAGCGGTGGCCCTGCATCTTTGAGGGGAAAACCACCCGATCGGCGCCCACCCGCTGCAGCATTTTCATGTGCAGATCACTGGTGGCCCGCGCGATCACCTGCTTCACCTGGCTGCCGGGGCTGTCCTTAACTATCAAAGTGGCCGTGACGCTGGCCTCTATCGGCTCGCTCATGGCTACCACCACGGTGGTCATGTCTAGAACGCCGGCGGCCCGCAGGGCTTCTTCATCTGTGCAGTCCACAACCCGCGCCTCGATGGCTGGGTCGATTTGACGTAGCTCATCTATGGCCCGCTGGCTGGCGTCGATGGCCAATACCTCTGCCCCGGCCTTGACCAATTCGCTACACACGGCCGAGCCGAAGCGCCCCACACCAATTACTGCAAAGCCGCCTTTAGTGGCGCCTTCAGATGGATTCCAATGCCACCAATTTGTCATGAGAAGAATTTCAGATGTAAATCTCTTCGCGGGGGTAGCCAACGCGTGGTTGAGGCCGGCTGCCGTAAATAGCCGAGAGCAGTAGCAGAATCCCCAGTCTGCCGACAAACATTCCCACCATCAGCACCAGCTGGCCCCAGCGGTTCAACTGGGCCGTCAAGCCCAAGTCAAGACCCACTGTGCCGAAAGCTGACACGCAGGTAAACAGCTTCTCGAGGAAGTTGAAACTGGTGCGTGTTGACTCTCCGGAGGTGGTGGGTCCGAGGCCCAGCAGCAGGGCCATCAGGATCACAAAAATTGCTGAGGCCAGAGTCACGCCAACGGCACGCAGCACCACCGTGTCTGGTATCTGGCGCCGATGGATCACCACCTCCTCGCGCCCCTGCAGGGTGGAGCGGGTGGCTCCCATCAAGGTGGCGAAGGTAGTGGTCTTGATGCCGCCGCCGGTGCCGCCCGGGCTGGCACCAATGAACATCAGCACGATCAGCAGCAGCAGCCCGGCATCGGAAAAGGTCTGAACCGAGAGCGGCACGGTGTTGAAGCCCGCCGTGCGAGCCGTGATCGACTGGAACAGGGTGACTTGAATCCGCTGCCACCACTGCAGGTTTTCGATTACGCCACCGGCGGCGAATTGTTCGGTGAACAGCAGGCCCAGAGCCCCAAACACGATTAGCAAGGTCGTGCTGCGCAGCACGAGCCTGGTGTGCAGGCTGAGCCGGCGCAGTCGTTGCAGCCGGGAGCGGTTGCTCCACAGATCGTTGATCACCCGCCAGCCGATGCCGCCAACCACGATCATCGAGGCGATGACCCCATTCACTACTGGGTTGTCCCGATAGCGCACCAGGTTGTCGCCCCAGAGACCGAAGCCGGCGTTGTTGTAAGCGCTGATGCAGTGGAAAAGGGAAGCCCAGAAGCGCTCAAGCGGGTTGGCGATGTCGGTAAAGCCGAAGCCGTAAAGCACCACCGTGCCGAGCCCCATTACACAGAAGCCCGTGATCAGGATGCTGTTAAAGGTGGGGCCGATGCCCCCCACGCCAAACTCGTCGAGGGCGCGACCCTTATCAAGTCGGTGGCGCAGCCCTGAATTTCCCTGCACGAAGCCCTGCAAAAAGGTGGTGATCGCCATTAGGCCGAGGCCGCCGGTGATGATCAATCCCGCCAGTGTCAGTTGGCCGAAGGCAGTCAGATCGCGGCTCACATCGATGATCGAAAGGCCAGTCACCGTGATTGCCGAGGTCACGGTGAACAGGGCTTGCCATAGCCCCACGTCATCGGTGGAGCAAAGCGGGCTGGCCAGCACCAATGTGCCGATGGCGATCACCAGGGCGCCGGTGACCAGCGTGAATTGGGGCACCGTGAGGCGTTGGCGCCACGTCTTAAGAGCGGTCCAGGGTGTGCTGGTCAGACTGGTGTTGCCAAAGAGATATCTACCCTAATCAGAGTGGTGTGCCGGGATTTCCCATTTGATTAAGCAGTTGATCGACGGACTGCCAGACCTGATCAGCGCTGCGGTGGAGACCAACCCCCTGCTCGGTTATGGAGCGGTTGCTTTGGTGATGCTGCTGGAAAATCTCATCCCACCCATTCCCTCGGAAGTGGTGATGCCCTACGCGGGCTATTTGGTGCATGCGGGCCAGCTGCAATTTCTCCCCACGGTGGCGGCCGCGCTGGTGGGCACCGTGCTGGGTGCCTGGTTTTGGTATGGCATCGGCCGCTTGATAGACGAGGAGCGAATTGCCGGGTGGCTGGCTGGCCGAGGCCGCTGGCTGGGTATCCAGCCGGATGATTTAGCTAAAAGCCGCAGTTGGTTTAACCGTCATGGCTCGGCGGTGGTGTTCTGGGGACGACTGATCCCAGGGGTGCGCACCTTGGTGTCAGTGCCGGCTGGCATTGAAATGATGCCCCAGGGGAAGTTTCTCGCCTGGACCACCGCGGGCAGCCTGATCTGGACCACGTTGCTTACCCTGGCTGGCCGTGCGATGGGCCAGGCCTACGGCCAGGTGGAGGGGCTGCTGGCGCCGTGGGCCGGTGGGATCAAGCTGGTGTTAGAGGTTGCATTTGTCTGCGGAGTGCTGGTGCTGCTGCGGGTGTTGCAGCTGCGCAGTCGGGGGGGCGCTGGCAGTGAGGGCCAAGAACCCGGTGCACTCGGCTAGTTGATCTTTTCTATTTGAGATTCCCTATTTAATGGAGTGGACATGGAGCTGGCTATGTCTGAAATCAGGGTGTGAAACACAGCTACTCCAGCCACCATCAACACAAACATCAACGTGGATAGCTGGCGCCACTGGAAGGCCAGCTGATCAAAGGATGGTTCGCGCGGGTGGCTGCAATCGCTGCAGATCAGCATCTTCTTGGAGCGCCCCACCTTGGTGAGTAGGCGGCAGCCGCACTTTGGGCAGGCCATAGTTTTTAAGCAATGGCGGAATATGGAGCTGACAGGGTCTGCAAGCGTTTTCGACGATTGATAAGCACTTCTATTGACACCGATTGAATTTGCCCTACTTTTGCCGCCCCAAGCCGATTCAACTGTTTCTATCGTTACCGATCCGAAGGCATATTCGCCGCCTTTCACATGTCTGAACTGTTGAGATTTTTGCTGCCTGGTTGACACAATGACTGTCTTTCTGCTGCAGGCGGCCTGGCTGATTCCTGCCTATCCACTGCTGGCGGCCGTGGCCTCGCTGGCCTGGTCCCCGGGGTTGATCTCCCGCACCGGCCCTCGGCCCTGCGGTTACCTGAATCTATCGATGGTGGCTGTGGCCTTCGGCCACAGCCTGGTGGCGCTTACCGCTTTGCACACCAATGCCCGTGCCGGAGCGGAAGCCCTCTACCGGCCGATCAGCTTCGGCTGGACCTGGCTTGACACCGCCGGCCTGCGGGTGGGTTTTGACGGGCTGGTGACCGAACCCGCCCTGATCGCCATGGCGGTGATCACGGGCTTGCACCTGCTGGTGCAGATCTATGCGATCGGCTACATGGAAATGGACTGGGGCTGGCCACGCTTCTTCGGCTCCCTGAGCTTCTTCGAGGCTGGCCTCTGCGCCCTGGTACTCACAGATTCGGTGTTCTTCAGCTATGTGATCCTCGAGTTGCTCACCCTGGGCACCTACCTGATCGTGGGCACCTGGTACAACCAGCCCCTGGTGGTGAAGGGGGCCCGGGACGCCTTTCTCACTAAGCGGATTGGCGACCTAATTCTCTTGGCCGGGGTGATCGCTCTGTTGCCGATGACCGGCACCTGGAATTTCCATGGTCTGCAGGGTTGGGCCGCCGACCTCACCAACAACGGCACGCCCTTGCCAATGGGCTTCCAGCTGATCCTGCTGGCCCTGATCGCCGGGCCGATGGGCAAGTGCGCCCAGATCCCCCTGCACCTCTGGCTGGATGAGGCGATGGAGAGCCCCCTGCCTTCCACCGTGCTGCGTAATTCGGTGGTGGTGGTGGGCGGCGCCTGGGTGCTGCTGCGGTTGGAGCCCCTGCTGGAGCTCAGTCCCTTCGTGCAGGCGGTGCTTGTGGTGGTGGGTGGCTCCACCGCCGTGGTGGCCTCTCTGATTGCGCTGGCCCAGGTGGATGTGAAGCGGGCCCTCTCCTTTCTGGTGAGCAGCTGGTTGGGGCTGCTCTTCGTGGCCGTGGGCCTGGGTGGCACCGCCGTGGCCGACCACCTGCTGCTGGTGTATCCGCTGCCGATGGCCCTGATCCTGATGGCGATCGGCACGATCGTGATCAGCAACGTGACCCAGGACCTAACCCAGTTGGGGGGGCTCTGGAGCAAGCGGCCTTTGATCGGTATCGCCTTCCTTGCCGGCGCGGGAGGCCTGATGGGCTTGCCGCCGTTCGCCAGCTTCGCCGCCCTGCGGGAATTGCTCGCCCTCACGGCGGCGAGCGGCCATCCCGTGCTGCTGGGGGGAGTGGTGCTGGTCGCCAACGCCCTCATCAGCGCCGGCCTGATTAGGGTTTTCGGCCAGATCTGGGGAGGTCGCCCCACCCCTTTCACCACCCGTTCTCCGGAGGTGCTCTGGTTGATGGTGCTGCCCACCATGGTGCTGGTAGGCATGGTGCTGCATCTCCCCATGCTCCTTGTAGCCAATGGGGTCTATTCCCTCACCCCCCTCGCCGGTTGGGGGCCTCTGGCCTGGCCCCTTATCGCCTCAACCCTGGTGGGCGGAAGCCTCTCGGCTGCCTTTTACCTTCGCCCCCACGGCCTGGCCCAGCTGCCGGCCTTCCTCGGAGGCCTCCAGGATTGGCTCGCCCACGACATGCAGACCGAGCGCTTCTACCACCGCACCGTGGTGGCCCTGGTGCTGGCCCTGGCCCGCTTCGGGGCCTGGAGTGACAGTCGCCTGGTGGATGGCTTCAGCGGCGGCACCGGTGCCGTGGCGCTGGAGGGAGCCCGGCGCCTCAGCCTCACGACCTCCGGTCGCTCCCAGGCCTACGCCCTCACTTTGGTGCTCGGGGTGTTGCTGATGGCGGCCTGGCTGATCGCCGCTGATCTACCGCCCATCTCCACCGCTCTGCCCTGAGGCTGCCGCCATGACACTGCTGCTGTTGCTCCTGCTTCCTCTGCTGGTGGGCCTGCTGCTGCCGCTGCTGCCGCCTGGGCGCTCCGGGCTGGTGCGCGGGCTGGCCGCCGGCGCCGCCCTGGCCCAGTTGGTGGTGGGCCTGCTGGCCTGGCGCCAGCCGCCCCCTGCCCTGACCCTCGAATGGCTGCCCCGGCTGGGTTTGGGCCTGGATCTGGACCTCGATGGGCTGTCGCTGCCGTTGGTGCTGCTCACGGGCCTGATCACCGCCATGGCGGTGCTGGCCTCCCCCGCAGACCAGGCCCGCCCTCGCCTCTATTACGCCCTGATGCTTGCCACCAACCTGGGAGCGGTGGGGGCGTTCCTGGCCCACAACGCCCTGCTGTTCGTGTTGGCCTTCGAGCTGGTGCTGATCCCCACCACCCTGCTGCTGGCGATCTGGGGCGGCGAGCGCCGTGCTGGAGCCGCCGTGCGCTTCCTGCTCTATGGGGCGGTGTCGGGCCTCAGCCTGCTGGGCGGCGTGCTGGCCTTCGGCTGGTTTGGCCAGGGCGCTGCCGGCGCCGACACTGCCGTGAGCTTCAGCTTCGAGGCCCTTGCCGCCACGCCCCTGCCGGCCTCGGCCCAGCGCTGGGTGCTGGCCCTGCTGGTGCTCGGTTTCGGCATCAAGCTGCCGGTGGTGCCCCTGCATGGCTGGCAGCCGATCAGCTACGCAGAAGCGCCGCCGCCGGTGGTGATGCTGCTGGGGGGTGTGGTGTCGAAGCTGGGGGCCTACGGCCTGCTGCGCTTTGGTGTGGGCCTGCTGCCCGACGCCTGGAGTGCTTTTTCGCCTTGGATCGCCGCAGCTGGTGCCGTGAGCGCGGTGTACGGCGCCCTCAATGCGGTTGCCGCCACCGACATCCGCCGACTGATGGCCTACAGCTCCCTGGGCCATATGGGCCTGCTGGTGCTGGCCCTGGCTGCAGCCACGCCGATGAGCCTGCAGGGAGCCATGGCCCAGGTGCTGGCCCATGGACTGATCGTGGCCCTGCTGTTTGACTGCGTGGGGCTGATCCAGCGCAAGACCGGCACCACCGTAATTGCCGAGCTCTCGGGCCTGATGAACCCCATCCGCGGCCTGCCCTTCACCATGGGTCTAATGCTGCTTGCCCTGATGGCCGCCGCCGGCATCCCCGGCCTGGCGGGCTTCCCGGCAGAACTGCTGGTGTTCGAGGGCAGCTGGACCGTGTTCCCCCGGGCCACCCTGATCTGCATAGTGGCCTCGGGGTTTACTGCGGTCTACGCGGTGCGGCTGTTCAATCGGGTTGGCTTCGGCCGGCTCGATAACAACCGCGCTGACTGGCAGAGCACCCGACTGGCTGAACGGCTGCCGGCCGTGGTGCTCACCACTCTGGTGGTGCTCGCCGGCATCTGGCCGGTCGGGCTCACCGCCTGGAGCGAGGCCAGCACGGCCGCCATCGCCCTGCGCCACAGCGATCCGGTGGTTCAGCAGCTGGCCCTGGCTCCTTCCTCGTCGTCGTTGTCACTGCCCGCATGACCACCACCACCCCTCCTGCCGGCACCAAAACGGCCTTGATCCCCCCCTCCACCCACCGCTTCGCCGAGGTGATCCATCGGCTCGAGGCGGGTGGATCGATGCTGCCTGACACGCCAGAGAATCTCCAGCAAATCATCGGCATCTACAAGGCCTACGCCGTGCCGATGGACTTCTATTGGCGCGACCTGCTCTACATCGCCGAGCGGGTGTTTCTTAATCCGTTGCCGGCCTTCAAGTACTTCATCTCCCAGGAGTATCTAGATCTCCCCAACAGCTACGCCGGCGATCAATCGAAGCTGCGGATCTGGCGTGGTGGTGAAAAGGCCCATCCGGAGCTACTGGAGTTCATGGCCAAGGGGGAAACCCGGGCCATGCCCAAGCTGCTGCATCACCTATGGCACGACCGGGTGAACATGGAGTTCGCCGAGGCCTGCATGCAGGCCATGCTCTGGCACCAGGGCATGGGTGGTCGCTTCAACGACTACCTCGCGAGCGATGCCTACAAGGCCAACGCCGACCGCGCCATCAAGGCCTACTTCCGCGGCAATCCGCTGATGCTTGGCCTCTACAAGTTGTTCCCGGACATGGT
>CAZKER010000196.1:0-1913 GCA_964551845.1 uncultured Cyanobium sp. | reverse complement strand
GACCCCGGTTGCGCCGTTGGCTGTGACTGGGAGCGCTATCCCCTCTATGTCCAATGTCTGAGCGATTTGCTGCTCGAGGGCGAGCGAAGCGGCCGAGGTGCGGACTCCACCGATGGGTCGGGGCTAAGGCGTCGCGGCCAGGGTCTAGAGCCCCGCTTGGCGCCTGGATTGCGGCAGCTTTCCCGGCGCCGTCAGCGTCAGCAGATGCTGGATGGGGAGGAAGACGGCGAGGCCGGAACTGGAAAAGTGACGAATTTCAGCCGCCCAGACCCGGCAGATTGAGATTCAGGCCACCGGTGAGCTCTTCCATGCGGCCTTTCATCGTGCCGGTCGATAGCTCGTAGGCGGCCTGCAACGCCTCCAGAACGGCTGCTTCGCTGGCCGCAGCCCCTTCGGCCAATAGTTCTGGGGCCAGCTGCACCCGCAGCGGCTGCTGATTGCCCGTGAGCCAGATGCTGGCCCGGCCGTCGGCGCTGCGGCCTTCCAGCTCCATTGCATCCAGTTCTTCCTGGAGCTTCTGGGCGTTTTGCTGAAGTTCCTGGGCCTTCTTGAAGGCCTCGGTGAGCTGACCGAAGTTGGGTAGTCCGAAGCCAGCCATGCTCTGGGAGTTGCTGAAACCAGGCTAAGGGTCAGCTAGCGCTCCAGCCCGAAGCCCAGGCGCTTGACCTCGGGGTGCAGGGCCAGACCGTGGCTGGCCAGCACCCGGCGTTGCACCTCGGCAATCAGGGCATCGATGTCGCTGGCGCTGGCATGGCCGATGTTGACGATGAAATTGGCGTGAATTGGCGACACTTGGGCATCGCCGATTTGCAGTCCTTTCAACCCCAGCGCCTCGATCAGCTGCCCCGCTTTTAGCGGTTCCGGGTTGCGAAATACGCTGCCGCAGCTGGGTTGTTGGTAGGGCTGGGTGTTGGTGCGGCTGTGCAGGTTGGCACTTGTGCAGGCAGTGATGCTGGCGGGGTCGTGGCCGGCTTCTAGCTGGAAGGTGGCTGCCAGCACAATCCAGGCCTCGACCTGGATGCGGCTGTGGCGATAGGCGAAGTCCAGCTCCCGGGCTTGCAGCTCGAAGGGCGTTTCGGGGTTGGCGGGATCCAGCACCCGCACCGAGTGCAAACACTCGGCGGTGCAGCCGCCCTGGGCGCCCGCATTCATCACTACCGCACCCCCTACGGTGCCAGGAATGCCCACGGCCCATTCCAGCCCGCTCAGGCCATGCCTGGCTGCCTTACGGGCCAGGGTGGGGAGTGGTTCTCCGGCCTCCGCTTCCACCAGGCCGCTAGCTGCATCGAGCCGGCTCCCCTGCAGCCGGCGGTTGCAGATGGTGAGCCCGGGTAGGCCGCTATCGGCGATCAGTAGGTTGGAGCCTGCACCGATGCAGCGCAGAGACAGGCCCTGGTTCTGGGCCCAGGCCGCCAGGGCAATCAGCTCATCGCGCTCACCAGGCTCGGCAAACCACTCCGCCGGACCCCCTACTTTCCAGGTGGTGAATGGTTGAAGCGCAACCCCTTGGCGCAGGGCGGGGAGGCAGCTGGCGGCCGCAACCATCATGCTCAGGCCGCCAGAGTTGAGCCAGACCAGGCTGTGTCTATTGCTTGCTGCCGCCGGTCAAGGAGTTCCCAGAGGCTGTTGACGTCCCCGGCGCCCATGGCTAGTACCAAGTCGCCCTCTTGGCTCCCGGCGGCCACCTGGGCGGCCAGCTCGTCGAGGCTGCTGGCCACTGCCACTGGCAGGTTGGGTGCTATCTGGCGCAACGCCTCGGCCATGGCGGCGCTGGAGATGCCTGGAATCGGCGCTTCGCCGGCGGCGTAGAGGGGAGCAATCAGTACGGAATCGGCTTCCGACAGGGCCGTTGCAAAGCCGTCTAGAAACTGGGCAGTGCGGGAGTAGCGATGGGGTTGGAACACCGCCACCAC
>CAZKER010000195.1:0-3623 GCA_964551845.1 uncultured Cyanobium sp. | reverse complement strand
GCGCCAGGAGGCCAGCCGCAGCGATGCGGAGCTGCAGGAGCGAGCCGGAGCTGAAGGCAGGCGGTTGCGCAACTTCATTCATGCCTGATGGCACTGCGCCTGAACGGGTGGCCGCGTACCCCCGCCCACCGGCCCTGGTGGAGAGCGACCAACTGGTGCGGGTTGAGGCACTGGGCAGGCTTTTGGCGGAAAGCCGGCGCAGTTTGCGGGTGCTGGAAACCTTTCACCCACCCACCTACTACCTGCCGCCCGAGGCGGTTAGCCAGGAGCTGCTCCAGCCCAGCAGCGGTGCCAGTTTTTGCGAGTGGAAAGGGGTGGCGCGCTACTTCGATGTGGTGGTGGATGCGGGCGGCCCGGCCGAGCGTCGGCTGAGACGGGCGGTGTGGACCTACCCCGAACCCACCCAGGCCTTTGCTGGTCTGGCGGGTTGGTTTGCGGTGTACCCGGCCTTGATGGATGGCTGCTGGCTGGACGGTGAATTGGTGCGGCCCCAGCCCGGCGGCTTCTACGGCGGCTGGATCACATCCCAGGTGGAGGGGCCATTCAAGGGTGATCCGTTTCACCCTGAGCTCGTATGAGCAGCCGGGTGGGAAAGGGCATCGAGCCACCGGCCTCCTCCACCACTTCGCCGATCAACAGCAGGGCCCGCTGCCGCAGGGCCCAGGCATCGTGGATGTCACTACTGCTGGCGTAGCAGAGCAGGCGGAGCTGGAGGCTGGACTCGCCATAACCCACGAAGTGGGCTAGCTGATCCTTGGCCGGGTCTAGACCCGGTAAGTCTGATAGCCGGCTCTCCAGGGTTTGGGTGATATCGGCGACGAGCTCCCGGTCGGCGTAGCTGAGGCCGAATTCGATCCAGATGCGGCGGTTGTCAATTTCGGCCAGGTTTTGGATGGCTTGGCTGGTGAATACCCCATTCGGCACATAAATGCGCTGGCGTTCGGGATCGCGCAGCTCGGTGTAAAACCAGCCCACCTGCTCCACTGTTCCCAGCAAATTCAGGCCGGGCAGGTTGATGGAGTCGCCGATTACAAAGGGCCGGTTGATATAGAGACTCAAGCCGCTGAGGCCGTTTTCCACGATTGTGCGGGCGCCGAAGCCCAGGGCCGCTGCTCCAAAGCCCCCAGCGGTGATCAGCACTCCCGCCGATACACCCAGCAGGTCGAGGGACATGACCACCACCACCAGCAGCGCTGCTGTGGTCAGCAGCTTGTCGAGCACGTCGAATAGGAACAGCTGATCCTTGCCGGAGAGGTGCGGCAGCAACTGGGCGGCGTAGTGCTCGGAGCGCTGTTTGAGCTCTCTGCGCCAGCGCAGCAGGGTCCAAATCACGCCGATGGTGAGCAGCAGATTGCGCACCTCCAGGCCCGCCAGCCACCAGCCCGCACTGCTGAGCAACACCGTGCCCGCCAGGCTGACTCTCCCGGTGAGCAGTAGGGCCTGCCCTAAAGAGCCGCTGCCGCAGCGCCTGCCGAGCCGGTCCAGCAGCAGCCAGGTGCCTAGGGCCAGTAACACCCCTACCAGGGGGATCTGCAAATCGAAGGGCAGCTTTGTGGCGTTCATGGCTCTAAAGCTGCAGGCGAGCTGAGTTGCCAGAGCAGATCGCTGCCTAGGAGCTGGGGCGCTTCAGCCTGCCAGCTCGGCACCTGGGTCATCGCTGTTAAACCCAGCTCGCCTAGGGGGGTGCGAGCCGGCGTGCCGCCCATCAGCTTCGGGGCGATCACTGCGGCCAGCTCCTGCACGCAGCCCTCGGCCAGGGCGGTGGCGGCCAGTTCGGGGCCGCACTCCCAGAGCACCTGGTTGCAGCCCTGCGCCGCCAGGGCCTCCAATAGCAGTCGGGGGCTGCAGCTGGGTAGCTCCAGTCGCGGCACGCCGCGTTTATCCAGGGCGGCGCAGGCCGCGGCTGGAGCCTCTGGCCCATGCACCACCAGGGTGGCGGCGGCGCTCTGATCCCAGAGCTTGGCTTCTGCGGGGAGCTGCAGGTGGCGGCTGAGTACCACCCGCAGCGGCTCGGGCAGGCGTTGGCCGCGGCTGGTGAGCAGGGGGTCGTCGGCGCGCACGGTGCCGCCGCCGACGATCACCGCATCGCAGCGGGAGCGCAGCCGGTGCACCCAGGCGCGGGCCTCGGGGCCACTGATCCATTGGCTGGCGCCGTTGCTCAGGGCGGTGCGGCCATCGATGCCCATCGCCCACTTGAGCAGGCCCAAGGGGCGGCCGCTGCTGATGCGGTGAATAAAGGCCCGGTTGAGGGTGCGGGCCTCGGTCTCGGCCACGCCGGAGATCACCTCAATGCCCGCGGCCCGCAGCTGGGCCAGCCCGCCCCCCGCCACCTGGGGGTTGGGGTCGGCCATGGCCAGCACCACCCGGGCGATGCCCGCGGCGAGCACCGCCTCGCTGCAGGGGGGGGTGCGGCCGTGGTGGCAGCAGGGCTCCAGGGTCACTACCAGGGTGCCGCCGCGGGCCCGCTCAGCCGCCTGGGCTAGGGCTCCCACTTCGGCGTGGGGCTCGCCGGCCCGGGCGTGGTAACCCTCCCCCACCAGCGAGCCGCCGGCATCGAGCACCACCGCTCCCACCAGCGGGTTGGGGCTGGTGCGGCCGGCGCCCAGCTCAGCTAGCTGCAGGGCCCGTTGCATCCAGGGGCGCCAGCGGTTTGGTGGGGGGGGTGGCATTGAAGAGGCGTGGAAGAGCAAAAGTTAGAGCGGAGAAAACCTAAAAGAGATATTCAGTCGCTCCCATGCGATGTTTGATCCATCCGTTGTTTCCCTGAATTCATCATTTCCGTGTAAGACAGGGCCCTGGGGTGTTGCTGATCAAAGGAGACCGTCCTTAGTTCCTCGTCTTGCGGGCGAGTCCTTCCAGCCAGGAGTTTTTTAACCATCCAGCCAATGTTTAACGAATAACCAAGAATGGCTAATATGCGCATCGCTTCATGATTGCGTAAATATGCATCATTGTAATCTAATCAGTGTAATCTAAGCAGTGTAATCCAAGCCTTGTCTTGGCTTCACTGCGCGAATGCCGAAGGTTTTGCCTCGTCTGTAATTTGCGCAGGAGGCAGGGGGGCGGGATCTTGAAGGGGTTCAGTAGACGGGGCAGGCAGAGACGGAGTAGCGGGAGACTGGGTGGCGGGAGGCTGAGATTGCGGACTCTGGGGGCTGTTTTCGCGGCCTTTGAGGTCTTTTTGCAAATTCTCAATTAAAAGCCGCTGGTCTTTTATTTTCCCATCCATGCCATCAAAATATCTCACGGCAGCAACGGCGCCAACCGCAATAGTTGTCAGGCTTGCAACAACTGCGATGCTCTTAGAGAAGCTAACCATGACGCCATCCTTGTGCAAAATGTGTCCGTGATTCTACCTTGATCGATCCAGTCAATTCTGGTGGGGCTGAGCAGGGGGTAGAGCATTCCATCGGCCCATAGGCATTCAGAAATTGATACTCGTTGAGTTTTAGAGGGGCTGTTGTTGACAATCCTGACTAGGTGGGATTGTCGAAGGCTCCTGTTGGTTGAGCGGCGGCCAGCGGCAGCGGCAGGCTGCGCCACTCCGCCACCACAAACGGCGGCACCGGCAGCTCCACAAACACCCCCGGCAGCACCAGGCGCAGCGGCCGGTCCTGGTGCAG
>CAZKER010000194.1:0-2572 GCA_964551845.1 uncultured Cyanobium sp. | reverse complement strand
CGGGGCGCTTAGTCGGTGTTCTCCGCACCACCCCAGCCATGGCCACTCCCCAAGGCCCCGTCTGTGAAGTCCGCCTGCTTGTGGTTCACCGCTATCCGCCCGGCGTTCAGAAGCTCGGCTCCACTCCCTGTGAGGTCGAGTTCTTTGGCCGCCGCGGTAAGCCCGTCAAAAAGATGCGGCTGATCCCCGCCGAGAAGGCATTTGCCTTTGCCCGCAAGCTGCAGGGCACCCCCGGCTGCACCGTCTCGGTCTGCTGAGCCCCTTGGGCTCAGGCCCGGCTCCCAGTTGGTTGCCGGGCCTTTGCAGCAGGGCTGGCAAGAGCCGTAGTAAGCCCAGCGAGAGGCCAATGAATGAGCTTGGTCGTCTGTCCAGCACTAGTTAGGAGTTGAACCACGGCAGTTTGAGACCAAGGGCTTCGATTGGATCCATTACGAGCTTGTTGAGAGCACGGCCTAGAACGACTTGTGGCTCGTCTGCCCGAATAGGGAGAACGGGATGGGAGTGACCGGCACCGTTGACAATCTTGCGTCTGATTAGGGAGTTCCCTGCCTCCAGCCCGCACACATAGGCTCGTTCCTGACACAGACCCTTTGCTCCATGTTCTTTATCGCCCATCCGCACCCAGTCGCCAGCGCAGACGATTGACTGCACTGAGGTTTCCAATGGTGGCCGTTTTCTGAAACTGCCCGGAGAAAAGAGCGACACCGAGCTTGGATAGCGCCGCACCTCGGAATCAACCACCCTGGCATTTGTGAATTCTGGATGAGAGATGGGGAGCAGGTCGCGCGTGAGCCGATCGATGATCTCTTGATCACTCATCGCTGCGATAGCCGATGCGTTGTAAAAGTCGCTGGCGACCACCGAGCCCTGAGGCTGCTCATCACCCCATAGAGCCTGTTGAGCATCCTTGTGCAGCTGATCCAGCATGAAAAAAGTGCCCCCAGAGCCCTTCAGTGATTCGAAGCGGGAAAACACGTTGACTGGGTAAGCGATTGGAACATAACGATCCAGCCATAGACGTGCTGACACGACATCGATGGAACCAAGCGAAGCAGCGCTAACAAGCTCTGGTGCTGCCTTGCTGAGTTCTGGAGATTGAGCCATCAGAGAGTTGAGCCCTTTTGCACCAACGGCCATGACCACAGCATCCACATCGTCAATCACCTGAACTGATTTGGTCGCCACGTTCATAAGCTCAACCGAGCTGACGCGCTGCGAGTCAGGCGACACATTCACCCGTCTCACCAACGTTCCCCCAAGGACCTGCAGATGATGGCGGGAGATCAGCCTTCTACTCAGAGGCGCAAACAGATGTTCCGCGATGCTTTTCGACTTGATCCAACAGACATCAAATGAGTCTTGGTGGGCCAGGGCGTAGTAATAGAGGAGCTCCATGGTGACCGCGGCCGAAAGCTCTTCGGGCGGCTTGAACAAGCCAACCAGCAAGGTGGGGCGCAAGAACTCATTGATGAGTCGATCGCTAATGCCGAGCTTGACAAAGAGTGATTGTGCATCGAGATCGTCGTACTGCTGGAAAATCTTTTCGCTGCGATAAAGGTCAAGCATCGCATAGAGAAGCCCTGCGATACTGAGGCGATCTTGAATGGGTAGTCGCGTGAAGTTAGTGATTGTTGCCACCATTTGGCCAAGCGGACTTGGCCATTGGGGTGCATCTCCAAAAACAGGCGCTGTTGCTTCTAACCCATCGGGCGACCAGAAGGCACTGGTTGTGAACTCAGTGAAGATATCGCCAGCGCCGAGTTCATCTGTGAGTGTATTGATGTTGGGATAGTCTTTCCAAAAGCCTCTGGTGCCTGCCTCGAAAGGTTTGCCGCTTTTGGTTGTGATTGGTGAACTGCCTGTTGGATCGGACATCCCATCAATCAAGGTGACACGAATACCGGCCTCACAGAGTGCCTTGGCTGCGCCCCAACCAGCCCATCCGGCTCCGATGACGACTACATGGGATGGTCTTCCGCCGGGCATGGTCTCGTCTGACATGTCTGCTACGAACGTCGTCTCATCTTTTGCAAGTTACTCAAAGAGTGATGGAGCTCGCCGCTCCTTGGTACCGCTTCTGATCTGGAGCGTTGGGCGAGGCGTGGCGGATGCCGTGACTGCTGTCGCAGGACTGTCCTCAGGAGAACAATGCAATCTCCAGGATTTAGGAGATTTCGCAAGCTCGTTGGCCGCATTTTAGCGATTTCACCCTATATATCCCCTTTTTTAACACAGTTTGATTGTTCTTTTGTTCGATTGATTTCGCTGGGTTCGGTTCGACTGCTGCCTACAGGCTCGACTGACAGCTGACTGCGAAGCATGCAACCGGTAGCCCTGCAGCAGCCAGGGAAACGTCGGCCCGCTTCGCTCGCTTCTCCAGCCGCAGCGCCCGCTCCGCTGGTGGATGGCGCGGGTATTGACAGTCGCCCATTCGGCTGGCCTACAGCCAGGAGCGGTAGGCACTCCGCTGCCGCCTGGCACGGGCCTTGGATCGAGCAGAGCCGAACTGGGGGCTGCTGCCATCACGGCGACGGCGCACCCAGGTCCCTTTTCTGATCAAGCCAGCGTCTTG
>CAZKER010000193.1:0-6019 GCA_964551845.1 uncultured Cyanobium sp. | reverse complement strand
AGTAGCGCGATGTTGCGCCGTCGCGTCCAGTAGCCCTGGCTGTTCTGGCTGCTGGTGTCTGTAATTGTCAGCGGCAGGCCAGGCGTGACGGTCACATCCTGCAGAAAGAAATTATCGGCATAGTTCTTGACAGCAAACTGCGTCGGCACGGTGTTGCCATCAACGCCGCCAGTTGACGAAATCAGCAGCGGGTTGTTGCTGATCTCCCGCAGCTGCTCGCCAACGGTACTGATGCCCCCGTTGCGGCTGAATGGGCCAATAAAATTCAACCCTGACAGGTTGAACTCGTCGGTAGAAATCGTTACGGCCCCTGTTGTGCCGTTGACCTCGAATTGTTTACCAACCTTGAAATCACCTTTCTCGTTGGTGTTGGATGAGTAGACCCGACCATTGTTAGTTTCAACGATCTCGTTTGCGGGAACAGGCACACCTCCGTTCCATGGCAGCGCGTCGTAATTCGTGCCAGCCCCCACAAACTCCATCGTGTGGCTAGGTGCCGAAACCTGCGACCGGTTGCGGAAGTCGAGCTTCTGCCCAGCCGCGATTGAGTCCTTAAGGCCGCCGTTGGTGTCCGAAAAGAAGTTGACCCGATACCCGCCACTGATCGGCACGCTGCTGGTGACGACATAGGCGCTGGTCGGGCAGATGAACGCCAGCCCCCCAACAAGCACGTTGCCATTGCCCGCAGGGAGGGTCGTCTTGGTGGTCAGCGTGACCACCCCGGTGGCCGTGTTGTAGACCGCGTTGGCAACCCCGTAGTCAATCCCGCCGATTACAGCGGTGCCGCCGCTCACGTACTCATGCTCAGGGCCGCTGGGGGAGGCGGCTTCGCTGTAGGTAAGGGTGTTGTCGCTTGCGCGGATGTAGCTGAATGTCTTGGCTTCCGCTGCGCCAGTGCTGGCGTTCCGTGGGAATACCAGCTGCGGGAACATCAGCTGCCCAGCGTTGGGCCTCGAAGCACTGGAGCAGATAAATGAAGCCCCGCTCAGCGTGATGCTGGCGCCCACGGTTGGCGCGTAACCGGTGGCGCTGAGCGTCGTCGCGCCCGTGGTGTTGTTGTAGCTGGCGCTGGTGATCGGGTAGCTGATCCCCCCGACCGTCACCGCGCCGCCGCCGACGTACTCATGGATGATCGTGCTGGTCGCCAGAGTCACCGTGAAGACGCTGCCGGCGGTGGAGCCGTTTACGGCAGTGATGGCGACCGGGTTGCCAGGGCTGCCAATGCTGCCGGCGCTTGGGTATTTGATCTGGCGGCCCAGGCGGTTGGCCGAGAAGCCCACCACGTCAATTTCCGTGACCCCCTGGCGGATGAATTGATAGGTGCCGGTGGCGGCGCCGGTCATGTTGATGGCAGCACCGGTAGACGTTGCCGACACGCGGAACGCATCTGCAGTGAAGCCGGACGCAATCACGAAATAGGTGGTGCCGGCGGCCAGGCCCGTGGGGAAGTCCCCGTTGGTCACCTCGAATTTCAGCTGGCTGCCAACGGACAGCCCGTGCGCGGTACAGCTGAAGGTGTCCGTGGTGGTGTCGATCGTGACAGCCTTCTGCAGTCGCGCTGCGCCATAGGCGGCAGTCAGAGCCCCGCCGGTGTAGAGCGGCTTGGGGCTGTAGCCATCGGCCATCAGGCCATAGACGCCAAAGTCGCTGGTGCCGCCACCGCTCAGATTGACCTGGCCGCCGCTCTCGGTGCGGACGTGATACTCGCAGAACGTGCCGAAGAAGCTCACCAGCTGGGCGTAGCCGTCGTTCAGCACCAGGCAGCCGGGCCCTCCCAGATTCACCTGGGTGTAGCTATCAACCACCATCGAGCGGATGGGGGAGTTGGCTGCGCAGGCGTTGCCATCGACCTTGATGCCGCCGCCGGTGTTGCCGGTGGACTGGGAGCCCGCATAGCCGGGGTCGTCCTCGGCAGTGATCGAGGTGCAGTTCTGGATGTAGGGACTTTTCAGGATGAACGCACCGGGGCCAATGGCGCCTCGAGCGGTGTTGTCCGCCAGCTCGTTGAAGCTGATGGCCCAGGCCTGGCGGGTGGTGTCGGCCTGGTGTCCAGCAAACGAGATCCCCCAGCACCAGAAACCACTGTCCACCTTGAAGATGTCCGTGAACTCCAGCCCGGCTGCGCCCTGGATAACAGTTGAGCGCAGGCCGGATCCGAACAGCGTCACATCAGGGCGCCAGCGGATCGGCAAGACCGGCTCCACGTAGGTGCCGGGGGCGGTTTTGACCACATCGCCTGGCATGGCCAAGATGGCTGCAGCGCCATGCGTCCGCAGCGGTGAGTCGATCGCGCCGGTGTTGTTGAGGTCGTGGCCGTTGGTCGCAACGTAGATGCAGTTGGCGTATCTCAGCCCCCCAACAGCGTCATCAATGGCTTCAGCGACTGCCTCGGATACACCTCCGCCGTCGTCCGATTGTCTGACATAGCGGCCGTCAGGGTCCTTGACGAAATAGTCAATCCAGCGCCAACTGGACTCGGAGTAGATCAGCCGCACCTTGAGCTGATTGCTCCCGACAAACCCAGCAGGGGCACCGGTCAGGGGCGAAAAGCCCTCAATCCCAGTGCTGTCTGCGATTTCAATTCGCTCTTGATCCAGCGGGCTAGCGGGGATACCCGCAACAGTGGGCACCGGGCCATACGGCAGGATGTCTTCCACGCCAGCCAGTACCGCATCGATTGCTGCTGACGCAGCGTTAGCGGTGGCGACGGCTTCTAGCGCTTCGGTGATCGCCTCTTGGCTCACCTGGTTGGATCGAGTCGCAAAATCAATCCATTCCTGCACCACGTAGAGGCTTTGCAGGTCTGAAATGTTCAGATCGTCTTGGATCAGGGTGGAGCCGTCATTCCACCCAACTACCTGCGAGCCGTTGGGGGTCTCTCTCCGCACCGTGAGTTGCACCCCTGCAGCCGGCGCAGCGGCCGTCTGGATCTGGGTGTCGCTGACCCACGTGTAGCCGGTGCCCTCTGCCAGCAGCGTGGTGTAGGCGCCGGTTTCAATTACCAGCCCCAAGTAGACCTTGACGTGCGCCTTCAGCAGGTACGGAAACGGGACCGAGAAGGTCGTTGCGGACCCGTTCCCCGTGAACTGCGAGTAGGAGAAGGGCACGGGAGATCTGCACTGGTGCAGACCTCATGTTATGGGGCTAACTACTGCCGACCAACCCCAAGGCCGGTGAGCCCTTCCATCCGTGTGCGCAGCTGATTGGACCGGTACTTCACCATTGCCCCGTAGCGCTTGGCGAAGCCCTGGGCCACCGGGTCTTCGTTGGTCAGCAGCTGAATCAGTGCCATCCGGTCGTAGTAGTCGATGATGTCCTGGATGGGGCGGTAGAGCTCGCTCTCCTTGCGCACCGAGAACTTGGCTGGATTCACCCGCTGATCAGGCCCCATCGGGTCGCTGGCCAGTAGTTTCTGATAGCCAGGGTTGTTCTTGAGCGCCCGCAGCGCACTGCGCATGTCCCGCCCCTGGATGAAGCCGTCGATCGGGATGTAGGTCTCGCGGCCGAGCATCGCGGCAGCCGGGACCTCAGCGTTGAGTGTCCCCATCTGCATCCGGTAGAACGTCTCCTCGTCGTTGGTCATGGTGAGCCCCACGTCACCCTCGCCGCCGGGGCTGGGCAGCGCCACCTTGCCGTCAGGCCTGGGTTTGGTCGTCACCCCTGCATCAGACAGCCACTGGTAAAGGCTGTCCTGGGGCTGGATCACCGGCGCAAAGGGGATCACCGCCTCAGCCGGGATGCCAAAGGGCCTTTTGACTTCGCTCATCAGCCAATCAAGGCGCTTGGGAGCTTTGAGCATCTGGTTGAGGCCAGGCACAGGCCGGGCCCACTTCTCGCCCACCTTCTGCAGGAACTCCACCACCGGCGCCACGTCTTGCCAGAGCGGGTCCATCTCCAGGGCCTTCTTCTCGTCGGCTGTCAGGAACCGGCGCCTGTCGGTCGCCTCCAGGGGGCCGCGGCCAGCACGGGCGCCCATCGAAAGCAGGCCTGACAGCGGCAGGATGCCACCCATCTGGGTGCCCATGATGTCGGCAAAGTCCGCCCGATCCGGCTGAGTGATGGCGTTCAGGATCGTGGTGGTGTTGAGCAGGCTGGCCTTGTTGTTCATCATCCGGGCCATGGTTAGCGCCAATCCCGTGGTGGCTTTCATGAAGTCGCCCTCGCTGATACCTTCCTCCCAAAACAGCTGCTGGAAGTCCGCATAGAGCCCCATGATGTCGATGGGGTCGATGCCGCCAAAGCGGAACCGGGCCGCCGGAATCACCTTGCCGTTGAGCTGGAAGCTGTAGGGCGTGTTGAGCCGGCGCCAGCGGGCATATTCCTCGGGATCGGAAGGGCCGCCGCCCACGAAGCCGCCGCTGGCGATCATGGCGCTGCTGGCCGTCAGAAAGCCCAGCGACACAATCGCCTGAGCCCTGGCCTGGGCCATCACCTCAGGGGAGGCATTCTCAAATTGGGCGCCTAAGGCCTTCACGACAGAGGGCACAATCGTGCGGTCGATGCTCCACAGCAGAGAGTTAAGCGGCGTCTTGAAAAACGGCAGTTGCCAAGCCACCAAGGCGTTTTGCCGGGTCAGCCCTAGGCCTTGGATGATCGGGTCCTTGATCGTGTTGGTGAAAGTGACACCGGCTGCGCGATCCAAGCCGATTGACCCCAGCTCGGTGTCGGCACGGGGGACGCCCTTGAGCTCGTTGAAGGCCATCAGCCTCAGTTCGTCATCCGGCAGCTCATCGCCCATGGGGATGCCCCGCTCACGGCGGAACTTCACCAGGTCCTCCTGGCTCATGTAGCCGGTAAACAGCGAGCCCTCGGCCATCTCTTCAGCTCGGCGAGTCACTGCCTCGGTGTTGGCCTTGGCCCCACCCAGCTCATCGAAAGAGCGCAGGTACGCCTCATGGTTCACCTTCCAGGCATAGGCCATGGAACGGATCGCCTCGTCACCGGCACCCAGCAGGCGGAAGGCGGGAAGATAGCCGCCGTCCCACCCCAGAAACTTCTCTCCCAGCTTCCCGAGCACCAGGCTGTTGGCGGCGTTGAGCACGTTCATCAACGTCACTGCCGGCCCGGCACCAACGGTGTTGCGCCAGTAGGTGGGGTCCTTCAGCAGATCAAGGCCGGTGGTCAGCGCTGCGACGATTTGCTGCTTTTCGTTCTGGATCAGATCGGGCGAGATCTCCATGGCGTTATCCAGGCCCATCCGCGCTTTGCCGGTGCCCAGATAGGTGGCGGCGTTCTTCCAGGCCATTTGCCACGCATCGAGGGTGGCCCGGTTGGCAAACGCCGCAGCTCGTAGCCCATCCATCGCGCCAATGCGCAACCCGCCTTCAACCACATCCTCAAGGCCGTGGTGAAAGGCGACCAGTGCGCCGCTGACCGGGTTGCGGGCCAGCCAGGTGCCAGGCGACAGCAGCATGTTGTTGCGCCGGAAGTTGTTAAGCAGGTGGATCTGCGGCCAGATCCTCCAGCCGTTCATGCTTGTGCGCGTGAGGTTGTTCGTGCGGGCCATGGCGGCCAGCTGCTTCAGCTTCAGGAAGTCCCCTTTCTCCACATGCTCAAGGGTCTGGCCCAGCAGGGTCTCGCCTTTGATGTCGGCCATGGTCAGCCGGGCCCAGCCCGCATCAGCGCTGATCAGCTCAAAGCCGGTGTCGGTGATGTCGAACTGCAGGCCACGGAGGGATTGGCCGATCCGGCGCCGCACCGCGGCATCGAGGTTCTCGAAGAAGTGGGCTGACTGGGCCGAGTTCCCAAGCTCTATCCGAAGCTCATCAGTCAGAGCGCCCACCTCCATGGCGTTGGCCACTTCCTCCAGCTTGTCGGCGTACTGGCTGACGGAATCCCACCTGGCTTTGGCAGCCTCGACCACGGCGCTTGGCAAGGAGTCGATTCCCTTCAGTCGGCGGGTGAGACTGCTGGCGAGCTCACGGACGTCGCCCCCGGTCTCCCGAGCTCTCCGCGTCAATGCCTGCATTGCCACCGATTCGCTGAAGGGCCGCTTCAGCTCAATGCCCTTGGGAGTGTT
>CAZKER010000192.1:0-1852 GCA_964551845.1 uncultured Cyanobium sp. | reverse complement strand
TGACATAGAAGACCACATCCGCCAGATGAAGCGCGGAATGGGTAGCGAGACTATGTCCGCGATCTGTTGAATCCACACCTGGTGTATCCAGCAGGACAGCATCATCTTGCCCTCTCGGCTGGAGGTGCAATGGCGCTCAGGCGTGGACATCGAGCGTATTTGTGTAAGTGTGCGCAATCTGCCATTGCCAGACCCTCTGGTCCAGCAACCGCTGCTTTGCCGTCATCCCTGGCCAAAGGGACCATTGATCGGCCAGAATGAGAACCGTTCTCAAGCATGGGTGGGTTGATGGGTCAGCAGGTCGTTCAGGTGCCCGTCACCGTGCTCACCGGCTTCCTCGGCGCTGGTAAGACCACCCTGCTTAACCACATCCTCAGCAACCAGCAGGGGCTGCGCAGTGCCGTGCTGGTAAATGAATTCGGCGAGGTGGGGATCGACAACGAGCTCGTGGTGGCCACCAGTGATCAGATGGTGGAGCTCAGCAACGGCTGCATCTGCTGTTCGATCAATGGGGAGCTGCAGGAGGCGGTGCATCGGGTGCTCGAGCGACCCGAGCCACTGGATCTGATCGTGGTGGAAACCACCGGTCTGGCCGATCCGCTTCCCGTGGCCATGACGTTCATGGCCGGGGACCTGCGCGATCGTCTGCGACTCGATTCGATCATCACCCTGATCGATGCAGAACACTTCAGCGCCACGGCCCTCGTGAGCCCGATCGCTCGCGCCCAGGTTGTGTATGGCGACATCCTTCTGCTCAACAAAGCCGATCTAGTGGATGAGGAACGGCTGAAAGAAGTTGAGGCCGAGCTGCGGGCAATCAAAACCGACGCTCGCATCCTGCGGGCCAGTCGTGGTGATGTTCCCCTGGGCCTGCTGCTGAGCGTGGGGTTGTTTGAAACTGATCGCCTGGCATCCCTCCAGGCCCAGGAAGATGCCCATGAACAACATCACAACCACGGGGATCACCACCACCAAGAGCATCACCACCATCCCCACACCCCGGAGTTGGAGGGCTTCAGTTCCGTGAGCCTGGCAGTGGAGGCGCCGTTCGATCTGCGGCGCTTCCAGCACTTCCTTGACATCCAGCTGCCTGAATCGGTGTTCCGCGCCAAAGGTGTGCTCTGGTTTCGCGAAAGCGAGCGGCGCCATTTGTTTCACCTCTGCGGCAAGCGCTTCACGATCGATGACTCCGACTGGCCCGATGGTTCAGAGCGCCACACCAAAGTGGTGGTGATCGGCAAGGGCATTGACCAGGCAACGCTTAAGGCCCAGCTCGAGGCCTGCGTAGCGCTGCCATGAGCCAGACCCTGCTTATCTCCGGACCGCCCGGCTGCGGTAAAACTAGCTGGATCCTGAAGCGGGTCCAGAGCCATCGAGGCACATGCGGGTATCTGCGGCTGGCCGGCTACCCCGACGAAGGGCTCGCTCAGGCGCCTGACGGCGGTATCGATCTGGCCTACCTACAGGACCAGTGCCCGAGGCTGCTGGATCTAGCCGATCTCGATCAGGCCCTGGCACCAAGGCCGGAGCACTTTCTGGCGCTGATTGAACTACCCCAGTTCCAGCCGCCGACGGAATCGGGTCTTGGTGGGGTGGACCGGCGCGTGATTCCCCAACTGGAGGCCTTGCATCTCAAGCCCGACGAGCATTTGCACTTCGGGCGAGATACCGCCTTGCCCCGCCAGGACACCCTGGATTTCACCAGTTTGCAGGCCTGGGAAAGGAACCTGGCTGGGAGTGTGTGGGATCCGGCCAGCCTGAGCAGCTTCTGGTTTGAACTGGTGAACGGCGCCTATGGCGATGTGTACCGCGCCAAGGCCCTGATGAACCTGCCCGATGGCCGGGCCTTCTT
>CAZKER010000191.1:0-1656 GCA_964551845.1 uncultured Cyanobium sp. | reverse complement strand
TTCACCAACTGACGCTGATCATCGACCGTCTCGGCTCACTCCCTTCATTACCCCCAGCTGCGGGGTCATGCGAACCCCTGGGCACGCTCCTGGGACCTGCTGCCTGCGGTAAGAAAGTCAAAGCGATCACTGCCAGGGTCGTAGATGGTGTAGTGGACTCCAGCCCCGATGCCGATCACCTGGCGCTTGGGAACGCTCTGCTGCTGGTGCCGTTGGCCCTCCAGATCCCGCACCTGCGACTCAATGCCGCCGCCAGTGAGTTCGAGGCGGAACTGCTGGCCGCTGCGCGCCGTGAACAGCCGGTTCACCTCCATCCGGGTGAGCCGATCAAGCAACAACAGCGGTGAGCTGTCCGGGCCCAGGCTGTCTTCCACGGTGGCCGAGCTG
Organism: uncultured Cyanobium sp.; assembly: GCA_964551845.1. Classification (GTDB taxonomy): domain Bacteria; phylum Cyanobacteriota; class Cyanobacteriia; order PCC-6307; family Cyanobiaceae; genus Cyanobium_A. The sequence continues at coordinate 1,269 of CAZKER010000191.1, read as the reverse complement.
CCATGCAGCAGGGCGCAGTCGAGCTCGATGAAGCCGAACTGCAGCTCCGCCAGCCAGCCCATGTGGCCAGGATCCACGGCCTGGAGCAAGGCATCCACAGCCGCTTCCCCCTCGCTGAGGCGCAGGGCATCAGCTCGCCGCCCGCCCCGGTATCCCCGTTCGGCCAGCAGCTGATCTTCCCACCAGCCGTAAAGGCACTGCGGCTCAAGTTCGCCGCGGCGGGGCTGTTGCAACCGGCTCAGCAGGGCATCGCAATTCCGCTCGGGACCGATCACATCCCCCAATACAAACAGGGTGTCCACCCGCCGGGTCTGCCGCAGATCTTCCTGGATGGCCTCATAGGCCTCCAGATCACCGAGCAGACCACTGATTAAGGCCCAGCGTGCCATCAGCGCTCACAAACGTGGCTGGCGTCATCGGCCCGCTCGGCGTACTCGAAGCCATGGCGCAGGCGCCACGCGAAGATCGACGGCAGGCCGGATTCGACGATGGCCCGGCAGGTGCGCTCCACGTCGTAGGCCACCTCCCGGATCTCAACGGTGCCCGTCTGCTCCTCGTGAATCACATAGGTGGCGTTGGTGTTGCCATGGCGCGGCTCACCCACCGAGCCGGCGTTGATGATGCGGCGCATCGGCAAATTGATTTGTCTTTCTACGGATGGGCCGCCGCTGGCTACACCTTCCTGCACGCGCACCCGGATCGAGCCATCCCGCAGCTCACGCACATAGGGCCGATGGGTATGACCACAGAACAGGGTGTCGGCTCCGGCCGTTTCGACCCGCTCCAGCGCCGCGAAGGCATTCATGTCGGGCAGCAGGTATTCGTGCTGACTGTTGGGACTGCCATGGACGAACAGCAGCTGATCGCGCTGCAGCGACATCGGCAGGCTGGCAAGAAACGCCTTGTTCTCCTCACTGAGCCGATCGGCTGTCCACTGGTGGGCCAGATGGCCTCGCCTTTCCGCTAACTGGGAGGGATAGCTGCAGTCGCAGGCATTGAGGCCTTCGATGATGTCTTCATCCCAGCAGCCCTGGCAGGTGGGAATCGCCCGCTGGCGCACCAGGTTCACTACCTCATTGGGCTGGGGGCCGTAGCCCACCAGATCGCCCAGGCAGGTGATGGTGTCGATGCCCTGTTGGTCGATGTCGGCGAGCACGGCCTCCAGGGCGGCGTGGTTGGCGTGCAGGCAGGAGATCACGGCGTGGGCCATGGCGATCAGGTAGCAGGGGATGGATGGGACGGGGCCTCGCTGAGCAGGCAGTCGGCGAG
>CAZKER010000190.1:0-2904 GCA_964551845.1 uncultured Cyanobium sp. | reverse complement strand
AGGATGGGACGGGAGTAGTAATCGAGCTCCCAATCCGGAGCGGCCTGGCTCATCCGGCGCCTTGCTCCTGCTGACGCAGCACGGAGCGCGCCCGGTTAGCCCGGTCGGCGGCCTCGGCCATCACTTTGTCGCGATCGATCAGCAGTTCACCGGGCTGCCCCTCCAGGAGAGCCGTATTGAGGGCGATGCGGCCCCGGCCAGGATCTAGCTCAGTTATCAAGGCCTTGACCCGGTCTCCCTGGCCAAACACCTCACGCAGGTCACGCAGCTGACCGCCGCTGATCGCCGATTGGTGCAATAGACCACTCACCCCGCCCAGATCGACAAACAAGCCGTAGGGCTTTATCGCCACCACCTGACCTTCCACCAGCTGGCCCACTTCCAGGTTTTGAAAAAGAGCTGCTGTGGCGGCCTTCTTCTCCGAGAGCACCAACTTGCGGGTATCGGGGTTGACCTCCAGGAAAGCGGCACCAAGGGTCTTACCCACCAGCGCTTCGTGGTTTTCCCCCTCCTGCAGCTGGGAGCGGGGGATGAAGCCCCGCAAACCCTCGAGTTCGCAGGTGACACCGCCCCGGTTGAAGCCATTCACCTTCACCTGCACCACCTTGCCCTCCTTCTCCAGGGCACGCACCTTCTCCCAGCTCTGGCGCAGGGCCAGGGCACGGGCACTGATGGTCACCATGCCGTCGGCGTTTTGCTCGCCAGTGACGAGCACATCCACCGCCAGTCCCTTGGGAAAACGCTCCTTGAGGTTGGTAATTACCCCCAAGCCGCACTCCTTCTTGGGCATGAAACCCGGCGCCTTGCCGCCGATGTCCACATAAACGCCATCACTTTCAACGCCGATCACGGTGCCGCTCACCACCTCGCCTGTGGTGCCGTGTGGCTCGTGGTCGTCGAGGGCAGCCAGGAACGCCTCCTCATCAAAGTCGAAGTCGTCGACAATCCGCGCCGCAGGCTTGGAGCTGGGCTCGGCGGCAACAGCGGCTCTGGGTGCACGCTTCTGGCTGGGGTCAGGACCCAACAGATCCGCCATGGTGAGGCCCTCCATGGCCCCCAGGTCAAACAGCTCGTCGTCGTTTCGGACAGGAGTGCGGGCAGGAGCGCGAACCGGGCTCGGCGGCGCTACTTGAGCGGGGGGCTGGGGTGATGGGGCAACCCCCAGCTCAGGCGATGCGGTCGGCTTAGGAGCCGGCTCATCCTTACGGATCATCAACACCTGGGGCGGCTTGCGCAGGGGCGCCAGCGGTTGGGGGCGGGTTGCTCCAGGGGGCAAGGGCCGGGATGAGGATGAGGGCGGTTGACTGCCGGTACCGGCCATCTCCACTCGGGGGCTGAGAGCCCCACACTGTAGAGATCGGTTTGAAAAAAATGACCCACCAGCGCCACCTTGAGCAGCTGGCCTGGCCCAAGGTTCAGGAGCTCGCAGCCCAGCCGGGAAGCACGGTGGTATGGCCCTGGGGTGCGGTCGAACAACACGGACCCCAGCTGCCGCTCGGTACGGATGGCCTATTTGCCGAGCGGGTGTTGGACGCCGTATTGGCAGCGCTGGAGCCAAACCTGCCAATCCTGCGGCTGCCGCTGCAGAGCATCGGTTTCTCACCCGAGCACCGCGGATTCAGTGGCACCCTCAGCCTCCCGCCCCAGCTGCTGATCGACCAGCTGGTGGCCGTGGGCCACGAACTGGCCAGTACCGGTTTTCAGCGACTGGTGTTGTTTAACGGACACGGAGGACAAATAGCCCTGCTGCAGACCGCCGCTCGCCAGTTGCGGGCCGAGCGCCCCGAGCTAGCCGTGCTGCCCTGCTTTTTATGGAGTGGACCCGAAGGAGTCGCCGAGCTGATCCCCGTGCCGGAGCGCTCCGACGGACTGCATGCCGGCCTGGCGGAAACCAGCCTGATGCTGCACCTGGCCCCCCAGCTGGTTGGTGAGCAACGCCCATGTGATGGCAAGCGAGGGACGGCTATCCCCGCAGGCTGGAGCCTTGAGGGGGCGGCCCCCCTTGCCTGGCTCAGTAAGGAACTCAGCCACACCGGGGTGATCGGCGATGCCCGCGGCGCTTCAGCCGCCCTTGGAGCCGAACTTTTTAAGTTGTTAGTGGCCGGTTGGCAGCACCGTTTCGAATCCCTGCTGGCAAGCAGCTGGCCAGGCCAGGGGGCGGTCAGGGTTCGGTAGGGGGTGGTTACAGTTGATGCATCAGATCCAATCGCATCGCCGCCATGGCAATTCTTGCTCCCCCCAACGTTTCCGAATCTTCCGCCGAGCTGCTGCCCGACTTCAGCACCGACGCCTACAAGGACGCTTACAGCCGCATCAATGCAATTGTGATCGAGGGCGAGCAGGAAGCTCACGACAATTACGTGTCCATCGGCGGGCTGCTACCCGACCAGGCTGAAGAGCTCACCAGGCTGGCCCGCATGGAGCTGAAGCACATGAAGGGCTTTACAGCTTGCGCCAACAACCTCGGCGTCACGGCCGACATGCCCTTTGCCAAGGAGTTCTTCTCCCCTCTGCACAACAATTTCCAGAAGGCGCTTGCAGATGGCAAGGTTACAACTTGCCTGTTAATTCAGGCTATTTTGATTGAGGCATTCGCTATTTCGGCTTACCACATTTATATACCTGTTGCTGATCCGTTCGCGCGCAAGATCACCGAGGGAGTAGTCAAGGATGAATACACCCACCTCAACTACGGACAGGAGTGGCTGAAGGCCAACCTCGAGACCGTGCGAGAGGAGCTGGAGCAGGCCAACCGAGACAACCTGCCGCTTGTGCGCAAAATGCTCGAGCAGGTTGCTGGCGATGCAGCAGTTCTGCATATGGACCAGGAGGATTTGATGGCTGATTTCCTCACCTCTTATCAAGAGGCGTTGCTGGAGGTGGGCTTCACCTCCCGGGAGATCG
>CAZKER010000189.1:0-2933 GCA_964551845.1 uncultured Cyanobium sp. | reverse complement strand
GATGGCGTCTTGAAACAGGGCCTGCGCATCGCCGTGGCGGCAGAGGTAGGTCCAATAATCTGGGGCCCATTCAGCCTCAAACTCACAAGCCGCAGCGGCCCGGTAGAGATACACCTCGGTGTCAATTAGGGCTTTCATTAGTGTGTTCCTTTACGGGATTTGTGATTGATGCAATGAGTCCAGCCGTCATGTCGGGATTGCTTGTCATCCCAGTACCCGAAGTACCAGGCTTGAAAATCGGAGCGAAAGTATTGGACTAAGCCAAAGTCGCTAGCGTCTTCTTTTTCTGGCCTGCGATTGTAAATGAGACTGTCTTTGGATAGGTGTGATGGGTTAGCCATTAGTCTCCTTCACTTGTGGGGCGAAATGGTGAACCGCACTGTTTCGACTTGTTGGATAGTCGTCATTGCGGCATCTGATTCTGCGCGAACTCTTTTGAGACAGTGTTCGTCCCATTGGCCGCTGCGCAGGATTGCGTCAATGGCAGCAACGCGCCTTGCCAAAGCGCTGTAAGCCAATGCGTAGTCAGTCGGGATGGTCTCGAAGCGTTCAGGCTTGATTTCAAACATGGCCATTAGTCCTCCTGACTAAATGATTGTTTTGGTGTTGTCGTTAGGTTCGGGCCCTTCTTCAGGCCCGGTGTCTTTCAGCCAGCTGCGCAGCGCATCTCCTGTTGGGGTGCCTGCTGGCCACTTCAGCCAGCGCAGCAAATCAGCGGGCTCATTGAATCCCTGGCTGACGCCCGGCTTCCATGCCACGTAGGTAATCGGCTCACCTTTGTGTTGCTGCCGTTCAACCCACACGCCAGGGGCGGAGAAGCGCTGCACTTTCAACTGAGTACCTCTGCCTTGCAGTCAGGCCAGCGGTTGCGGCAGTACATCAGCGCCTTGGCCTTGGTCGGCGCTGGGATCGTGACCCGCATCGCCGGCGCACCAGGGCGCTTCACATGCACTTGGTAGTTGCGTGTGGCCTGGGTAGGCAGGGGGCGGCTTACGCCTGGGCCGAGCTTGGGTTCGGGGCCTTCAAATGCGTAGCGCTTTGGTTTAGCCCAGCTCATCACTCGTTCTCCATGGCGAGGACGTCTTCGAGGGCCCGGTGGTAGCCAGCCTGATAAGTCGAGACATAGTTAGCCCCTTCTTGCTCAGCTTCGGCAATTCGGGTGCGTGTCAGTTCCATCAATCGAACGACAGCTGATCGCTCAACGTCGATTGTTCGCTCGGGCTTTGCGGTTGGCATGGCTGAATGTTTCGGGGGTCGTGAATGTTTGCGGTTGTCTGCTCGCCTGATTTGACGAGTGCAACCATGCAGCTCCTGCTGCGAACTGCGCACACCTCAGCGCGGCGCCAGCTGCCTTGGTGGCGCACCTTCACCGGCTGGCCAATGGAGTAGGCCTCGGTCCAGGTGCTCACCACGGGGCCCTCACGCCAACGCCATTGCCGAACGCATCCATATCGCGCAGCCCCTTGTCGTAGAACTGCGGGTGCTCGGTGAGAAAGCCAGGGCTAGGCAGCACCGGCTGGCCTTTGGCGCTGGTGCGGTTGAACTGGTCGATGGACCACAGCCCGCCAACCAGCCCGCGTTCCAGAATTTGCTGCCGCTCTTTGCCGCTGATCAGAGGTTGCATTCGGCCTCCTCCTTCAGACGCTCGAGGTGGGCCCGCTCCTCTTCCTCCACCTGGACGAGGTAGGCCTGCCACTCCTCATCACTCAGCCCACTGCTGGCCAGCAGCCGTTGCTCCTCGACTGGCTTAAGCGCCAGCCCCTGGGCCTCGGCCTCGCCGGCCCTGCCCACTGTTAGATAGGCGCCGGCATTCTGCTGATCAGGGGCTGGAGCGATTGAGCGCGGCCTGCCAGGCAGCATGGCCAGCTGCTCAGGCTTGAACCGCACAAACCCAGGCAGCCCCTCGCGGGGTCCCCAGCTGCGGTTAGCCCGGCCACCCTCGGATCGGTAGAGCGGTGCCATCAGCTCGCCCCAGGTGGGGTAACGCAGGAAGCTGCCGGCCTCAGTGGACTGCACCCACTGTTCAGCGGCCCACATGAATTGGGGCTCGTTGATCTCGGGGAACTCGCTGGTGAACGAATGGAACTTGAGCCGGCAGATATGCGGGCTCCAGCGATCCGCCTCCTTGATGCGGAGGTGGGCGGCGATCATCTCGGCCACGGCCAAGAAGGTCTCGGGGGTCAGGCTGGCCATGACTCCAGCGCAGCGAGCATCGAGGCGTCCTTAGGCATCGGCCGCCCAGTAGCAGTGGGCTTAGCCAGCTCGTCTTTGAGGTACTCAGGCTTGAGCGCCTGCCAGCCGTGCTCGACACCGGCCTTGCACAGCAAAACCTGCTTCCAGGCGGGCAATGCCTTGACCCGTTCGACACTGGCGAGCCAGGCCTTTTCGCTCCAGACGGCGTGGCCACCGTGCTTGGAGCCGCGGCTGTCGTTCCACCATTCGAGCAACAGCGGGGCAGCTTCTTCGCACACCCCGGCTGGTACGCCAATCGGATACCAGCGGCGGTTGTTAGGCCGCTTCTTGGCAGCGACTGGCTGCTCTGCTGGTTGGGGGTCAGGCACCACCTCCAAGATTGGGGGCGGGGCTGAGTCGATGTAGCCAGCAGCGCGGCCGGCGTAGACGCACACCCGTTCCAGGGTCTGGAAGGTTTTGCCGCACCCCTGGCAGAGACGAATACGGCGATCCGCTTCGGCGCCGGCCCGAGTTTCGGTGACCCTGCTCTTGTCGTGGTTGCAGTGGGGGCAGTTCATAGACCCTCCTCAGCGGCCACCCATTGGCCGCACCAGTCCGAGGCATCGACCTTTGGCCAGATGGCTTTGGTGTATGTGTAGTGAGTGCCGGGCTCGGCAAAAACCCTTGGCGCATTGACGCGGCAAGTGCCTTGGCGCAGATACATGCAGTTGAGGCAGGATTGCTCAGCAACTGGCGGGAAG
>CAZKER010000188.1:0-3496 GCA_964551845.1 uncultured Cyanobium sp. | reverse complement strand
CGCTCCAGGCTGGGCTTGGGACTGAAACTGCAGCGCCAGCCAAAGCGGCGCGTCACCCGCTGAATCACGAGCCGGGCGTGCACCAGTCGGTCGGCCGCCTCCAGGGGCGTACCCGGAGCGAGCGACAGCTCAAACTGCCCGGCCCCGTATTCCGGGTGGAACTGCAGCCAGGGAATGCCGGCGGCCTCGAGACCATCGAGCAGGGCCGTGGCGTAATCCAGCCCCTCCATCAGCCGATCGGCGCCATAGGGGCCACCGGGCATGGCCGGGTGGGGGTCGGCATCGGGGCGATGGCTAGCCACCAGCCACTCCAGTTCGAAGCCGGCCTGCAGCTCGAAACCAGCCTGCAGAAGCTGCTCCTGCTGCTGGCGGCATCGGTGCCGCTGATCCCCTGCATAGGGCTTGCCGGTGCGTTCAAAGCGCTCCCCCGGGGCCCAGGCCCAGCCGCTGCCGGGCTCCAACAACGCCAGGGCAGCGGCATCGGCCCGCAGGCGCAGATCCCCATCGGGGCGGGCCAGGCGATGGGCGGGATCGATTGCGCCATCGGCGCGGAAAGCATCCGATACGGGCGAAAAGCCCACGCCCACGGCCGCCGCCGCATCAAAGGAGGCCAGGGGCACCACCTTCACCAAGGGGGCACCAGCATGGTTCACCCAGGTGATCGCCACCCAGCGGATGCCCTGATCGGCGAGGGCGGCAACCGGCGGCGACAGGGGCTTGGACACGGATAGACCGCGGCACTGCGGCCATGATTGCCCCGGCCGGCGCTGTCCGCATGGATGAGGCCCGCATGGAACTCGATCCCCTGCCGGCCTGGTGGCAGCCCGGCGCCATGGCCCTGCTGCTGGCGAACCTGCAGCAGGGCACCTGCGGTGATGCTCAGCCGCGGCCGGCCTTTGATGCCCAGTTCCGCGCCCACACGCTGCATGCCGCCCAACGCACCCTGGCGGCGGCGCGCCGGGGCGGGTTGGAGGTGATCCACACGGTGATGGCCAACCTCACCAGCGACGGCTACGACCGCAGCCTCGACTACAAACGCTGCGGCATGGGCTTCCCACCCTGCAGCTAGCTCTGACATGCCTAGGAGCGACGGCCTTTGCCGTGTATCCGATAACCGAAGGAAACAAGCTGACTTGGTATCAAGGCCAAATATTGTTGAGCATCTACAACGCTTTTTGAAGGCGCTTTATTAATAAAGACCATTATATGAGCCGATTCTCTTCCATGCCCCATCCCACCCAAAATCCCATCATGTCTAAATGACCATTGACCACCTGAGCTTTGGCACCCACGACATCGCCGCAACACGCACCTTCTACGCCGAGAAACTCGGATTTCCCGTGTGGATCCATGAGCGCATGCTCATTGAGGAGGGTGGCACTGTTGAGCATATTTTCTTTGAGTGCGGCGGTGGCTGTGCGCTGGCCTTCATGCAATGGCAGAACGTTCCTGGTGTTCCTGCCAACTACGACTGCAGCATCAATCGCGGCCTTGGCGTGCCCAGTGGCACCTTTCACTTCGCCTTGCGGTGCACCACCCCAGCAGCCCTTGAGCAGCGCCGACTTGAACTGATCAACGCTGGGGTGCTTGTGGGGGAGCTGCTCGATCTCGATCCTTACCGCTCCTTCTTTTTTGACGATCCGGTCAACGGACTACGGCTTGAGTACACCACCAGGCTGCGATTACCTGTGGCAATGGATTGCGACCCAGATCAGCGGCAATTCCCAGCCAGTCTTGGCCTGTTTGAAAATGCTGCCCGGCCGCTCAACCCGACACGGCAGGAATTAGTCCAGCCGCCTGCAGCTCGGGAATAAAGCCAAAAGCACGCAGCAGCCAGCTCAACCCCAGCCTGTCCTTGCTGGTCATGACTGCCGGCGTGGGCCTATGGAACGGGTTGATCGTGCTCGATTCCGGTACTTATCTCCTGATGAGCCTTGTGCTGATGGGCGGGCTGGCCCTGCAGCAGGCTTGGGCCGTCAAGGCCGTCTTGATCGGCGCCGCCACGGTGGTGTCGTTGGCGGTGTTCATCCACAGCGGCCAGGTGGCCTGGGGAGCGGCCTTGCCGTTGATGCTGGGCAGTGCGCTGGGGGGCTGGCTCGGTGCTTCGCTGGCGCTGGGGACCAACGCTCGTCTGTGGATCTATCGACTGTTGATTGCCGCCCTGGCCCTCGAGCTCGGAGCAATGGAGTTGGGCTGGAAGGATCCTGCGATGCACATGATGCAGATCTGATGGCAAGCCAGCGCCCTCTAGGGCATGGGTTTTGCGTTTCTTGGCTTGCGACCTAGGTGCTCGCACCGACAGCCGACGCCGACAAAACGCCGACAGTTGCTCGGATCTTGATGGCTGGCATGAGATGTCGCCCCTATCTCGATGGAGAGCCTTAGCGTGTCTCGCCATGACTGAAACACTGTGTCTAGCTAGAGCCTCTCTTAGGCGCTCTCTTGCTGATGGCATCAATTGGCTCCAGCGGTTTTGGGAATCCCCCGCTTGCTCCGCGTCATCTTGATTCAGGCACCAGCCGCACCGCCGCCAGCATCACCGGAGCCTCGCCAGTACTGGCATATGCATCTGAGGCGGTTCATGCGCATCCTTCTCCCCCGGCCCGCAGCACTGAAGGCCCGACTCGAAACCCCGATCGAGGAGGGGCCTATCTCGACGAAGCCGTGCTGCTCACGACCCGCAGCCGCAAGGTCTGCATGACCTGCCACTGGTTTAGGCACCACGCCGGGGTGAACTGCATCCCGTTGCTCACCTGTCAGTTGCATCAGGGCTGGACTGATGACGTTCAACGCAATTCAAAGAGCAGCAGGTCGGCTCCGCCTGTGGCTGCGGTGAAGGTCTCCAGGTTGCCGGCGCCATAGCCCAGCCCATCCCCTTGCTGCAGGGAGTGGCCATCGGCCTCCCCGACACCGTCAATCAGCTGAATCCAGCCCTGGCTACCTGGGGCAAGGGCCAGGCTGAGCCTGTCGCCAGCACCAGGCTGCGCGCGCCAGAGGCGCACCGGCCGGTGGATCGCCATGGCGCCATCGGCCTGCTCGGGATCCAGCAGGGGCGTCCAGCCGGAGCCAATGGCGAAGGGCTTCTGCCCGTAGGCCGGAGCGATGCCGGCGCTGCTGGGTTCGATCCAGATCTGCAGCAGCCGGCAGGACTGATCGCCCTGGTTGATCTCGCTGTGCACCACACCGGTGCCGGCGCTCATGCGCTGCACTTCACCGGCGCGCAGCACCTCGGCATGGCCCATCGAATCGCGGTGGTTGAGCTGGCCCTGCACCATCACCGTGACGATCTCCATGTCGCGGTGGGGGTGCATGCCGAAGCCCCGCCCGGCGGCGATGGTGTCGTCGTTGATCACCCGCAGCGGCCCGAAGCCCATCCAGGCCGGGTCGTAGTGGGAGGAAAAGGAGAAGCTGTGCCAGCTGTCGAGCCAGTCGAGCTGACTGTGGCAGCGCTCGGCAGCTGGGCGGAACACCAGGCCCGAGGTGGTGGCCGATGCAG
>CAZKER010000187.1:0-6902 GCA_964551845.1 uncultured Cyanobium sp. | reverse complement strand
CGCGGCCAAATGGCGGAGTGACTGTCTGGGTAGGACTCAAGCTGCACCCCCTGGCAAGACCGCTGTAGCTCCAGCCCCCGGGCCCTGAATCAACAGCTCGGCGATCTGGATCGCATTGAGAGCCGCGCCCTTGCGGATCTGATCACCGCAGAGCCACAGCTCCAGGGCATTGGCATCACTGAGATCCTGGCGGATACGGCCCACCGCCACCGGATCTCGGCCCGTCACATCGGTGGGCATCGGGAAACGATTGGCCTCAAAGTTTTCCAGCAGCTCCACGCCCGGGGCCTCGGCCAGCAGAGCTCTGGCCTCCTCCACCGGGAAGGGCTCGTGAAATTCGATATTGACTGCCTCCGAATGGGCCCGCAGCACCGGCACCCGCACACAGGTGGCCGAAAGCCGCAGCTCCGGCGTACCCATGATCTTGCGGGTTTCATTGAGCATCTTCAGCTCCTCCTCGCAATAACCGTTGGGCTGCAGCGGTGAGTTGTGCAGAAAAAGATTGAAAGCCAGGGAATGGGGCAGCACCTCACTCACGGGCTCACCTCCATCCAGCACGGTGCGGCTGAGCTGGCGCAGCTCCTCCATCGCCCGCGCACCGGCGCCACTGGCGCTCTGATAGGTGCTCACCAGAACACGCCGAATTGCCCGCCGCGTTGCCAGGGGAGCCAAAACCAGGGTGAGCAGGATCGTCGTGCAATTGGGGTTGGCAATGATGCCCCGGTGGGCGAAAGCGGCCTCGGGGTTCACCTCGGGAACCACCAAAGGCACCTCCGGATCCATGCGAAAGGCACTGGAGTTGTCGATCACCACGGCACCAGCCCGGGCCGCCACCGGGGCCCACTGGCGCGACGCCGAGCCACCGGCCGAGGCCAGCACCACGTCCACACCTTCAAAAACTGAGGCCTCCACGGGCCGGATCGTCAGAGATGTGCCTTGCCAGGAAAGGCTCTGACCAGCGGAGCGGGGCGAAGCGAGCGGAATCAGCTCAGCCACAGGAAAGCTGCGCTCATCGAGCAGCTCGAGCAATTCCTGACCAACCGCGCCAGTCGCACCGAGCACCGCAACCCGCAGGGGGCGGTTAGGCAGGACTGGAGTAAGCGGGGCAGGGGCGGTCTGGGCGGCGGTCAAGGGAGCGGGAACAGAATCAAAAATTGGTGGCGGAGCTGGGGCCGAACATCAACCCAACTAAGGCGGGAAGCTGCAACAAAGACGCCGACCTTCGCCGATGCCATTCTTTGCTGATTGAGGTCCTATCGCCTTCGTCGTGCGCCGATACGACAATACGCGCAGAGAGCTCGGAGCGGCCGCTTTCTAGGATCGGGGGCTGCAACGGTTTTCCATGAGCTCTGCCGCCGCCCCATCCGCCAGCCCGCTGTCGATAAAGGCCAGTCCCCGTCCGGCCAGCCGCGTAGCCCTGGAGGTGGCCATCCCCGGCGGCCGCAGCCAGGCCAGCTATGACGCCGCCGTGGACAAGCTGAGTCGCAGCATCAAGCTTCCCGGCTTCCGCAAGGGCAAGGTGCCCCGGCCTGTGCTGCTCCAGCAGATCGGCCCCCTGCGCATCCGGGCCACCGCCCTAGAAGATCTGGTGGAAGCCGCTTTCCGTGATGCTGTTAGCCAAGAAATGGTGGCAGCCATCGGCCGGCCCGAGCTCACTGAAGGCTTCGAGGCTGTGCTGGAACGCTTCGAACCCGGCAGCGCGCTCACCATCACCCTGGAGCTCGACGTCGAGCCCACTCCCAAGCTCAAGGCCACCAAGGGGCTAAAGGCTGAGGCCGAGGCGATCAGCTTCGATCCAGCCCGCATCGATGAGCTAATCGAGCAGTCGCGCAAGCAGCTAGCCACCCTGGTGCCCGTGGAAGGCCGCCCCGCCGCCAGCGGCGATGTAGCAGTGCTCAGCTTCAGCGGCATCTACGTAGATAGCGGCGAGGCCATCAGCGGCGGTAGCAGCGATGCCATGGAAGTGGAGCTGGAAGAGGGTCGGATGATCCCCGGCTTTGTCGAGGGTGTGATCGGCATGGCTGTCGGCGACAGCAAGACCATCGACTGCCAGTTCCCCGAGACCTACCCCCAGGAGGAGGCCGCCGGCCGCCTAGCGCGCTTCGAGATCAGCCTGAAAGACCTCAAGTGCCGGGAACTACCCGCTCTTGACGACGCCTTTGCCCAGCAGGCCAGCGACAAAACCACCCTGGCCGAACTGCGCAGCGATCTGGAAACCCGCCTCAAGGACGACGCCGAGCGCCGGGCTAAGGCCAGCCGCCACGACGCCCTGCTCGCTGCCCTGGTGGAAGAGCTCGAGGTGGAACTACCCGAAACCCTGGTGCAACAGGAAATCCGCAACCTGGTGGAGCAGACAGCTGGTCAGATCGCCCAACAGGGCATGGACGTCAAAAAGCTGTTCACTCCCGACCTGGTGCGCTCACTGATGGACACCTCCCGGCCGGAGGCAGAGGAGCGCCTGCGCCGCAGCCTGGCCCTCAAGGCCCTCGCCGCCGCCGAGGCGATCGAAGTGGAAGCCAAGGAGCTCGAAGCCAAGATCAAGGAGATCAGCCGCGGCCTCAGCCAGCAGGGCAACATTGACCCCGAAAGGTTGCGTCTGGCCGTCGCCGACGACCTGCTGCGCGACAAGCTTCTGGAGTGGCTTGAGGCCAACAGCAGCATCACCGAGAAGGCTGTCACTCAAGAAGATGCTGACACCGCCACAGCAGGCGGGGACCAGGAAACTCCCAAGGCGAAAGCCAAGGCCAAACCCGCCAAGGCCCAATAGCCACGTCCAGGCCCAATAGATTGATGTCCCTAGCCCATACCCGCGTGTGATCGACGCCACCCTTCGCCATCCCATCCACAGCAGCTGGGGCCCCAGTGGCTCCCCCGGGGTGCTGCCCACGGTGGTCGAGCAGTCCGGCAAGGGCGACCGCGCCTTCGATATCTATTCGCGCCTGCTGCGCGAGCGGATCATCTTCCTGGGCACCGGCATCGACGACCAGGTGGCCGATTCACTGGTGGCCCAGCTGCTGTTCCTCGAAGCCGAGGATCCGGAGAAAGACATCCAGATCTATGTCAACTCCCCGGGCGGCTCGGTGACCGCCGGCCTAGCGATCTACGACACGATGCAGCAGGTGTCCCCCGACGTGGTGACCATCTGCTACGGACTGGCGGCCTCCATGGGTGCCTTCCTGCTCTCGGGCGGCACCAAGGGCAAGCGGCTAGCCCTGCCCAATGCGCGGATCATGATTCACCAACCCCTCGGCGGCGCCCAGGGACAGGCAGTAGACATTGAAATTCAGGCCAAGGAAATCCTGTTCCTCAAGGACACTCTCAACGGTCTGATGGCCGAACACACCGGTCAGCCCCTCGAAAAAGTCACCGAAGACACAGACCGCGACTACTTCCTTTCACCAGCAGAGGCGGTTGAATACGGCCTGATCGATCGTGTCGTGACCGACTCCCCTACGGCCACAGTCCCGGTTTGATCCTTAAGGTCAACTGACGATCCGTCATTACCTGTCGATCCTGGACTCAGGACCCATCTGCCCATGGCCAAGTTCGACGCCCACCTCAAGTGCTCGTTCTGCGGCAAATCGCAGGAACAGGTGCGCAAGCTGATCGCTGGCCCGGGTGTCTACATCTGCGACGAATGCATCGATCTGTGCAACGAGATCCTTGATGAGGAACTCGTAGATAACCAGGGCGGTGCGGCCAGCGGAGGTGGGGGCGGCCGCCATGCCGCGGACTCCAGCCGCAGCAAGGCCCCCAGCAAGAAAACAGCTAAGCCCGCACCCACCCTGGCGGAGGTGCCCAAGCCCCAAGAGATCAAGGCCTTCCTCGACCGCCAGGTGGTGGGTCAAGACGAGGCCAAGAAAAATCTTTCTGTAGCTGTTTATAACCACTACAAACGCCTGGCCTGGCAGGGCGATGGCAAGGGCGAAACCGACAAGACAGCCACCAAGCTGCATAAGAGCAACATCCTGCTGATCGGCCCCACAGGCTGCGGCAAAACGCTCCTGGCCCAGACCCTGGCCGAAATGCTCGACGTGCCATTTGCGGTGGCCGACGCCACCACCCTCACTGAGGCGGGCTACGTCGGAGAAGACGTGGAGAACATCCTGCTGCGGCTGCTGCAGAAGGCCGATCAGGATGTGGAGCAGGCCCAGCGGGGCATCATCTACATAGACGAAATCGACAAGATCGCCCGCAAGAGCGAAAACCCCTCGATCACCCGGGATGTATCTGGTGAGGGGGTGCAGCAGGCCCTGCTGAAGATGCTCGAAGGCACCGTGGCCAACGTGCCGCCCCAGGGAGGCCGCAAGCATCCCTATCAGGAATGCATCCAGATCGACACCAGTCAGATCCTGTTCATCTGTGGTGGTGCCTTCGTAGGCCTCGAAGATGTGGTGCAGAAGCGGATGGGCCGCAACGCCATCGGTTTCCTGAGTGCCGATGGCAGCAGCCGTCCCCGCAGCGGCAAGGATCGTCATGCGGCCGAGGTGCTGCGCCATCTGGAGCCCGACGACCTGGTGCGCTACGGCCTGATCCCGGAATTCATTGGGCGTCTGCCGGTGAGTGCGGTGCTTGAGCCCCTCGATACGCCAGCCCTTGAAGCCATCCTCACCGAGCCGCGGGATGCCCTTATCAAGCAGTTCCAGACCCTGCTGAGCATGGACAACGTACAGCTCGATTTCGAAGCGGGAGCTGTTGAAGCGATTGCCATCGAAGCCCATCGCCGCAAAACCGGCGCCCGGGCTCTGCGCGGCATCGTCGAAGAACTGATGCTCGATCTGATGTACGACCTGCCCTCCCGCAATGACGTCAAGAGCTTCACCGTGACCCGGGAGCTGGTGGAACAGCGCAGCAAGGCCCAGGTGGTGCCCCTCGGCAACGCCAACCTGGAATCGCCACAACAAGCCAGCGCCTGATCCGGCGCGCAACGATGACCGCAGCTGAACATCTGCAGGTGCCCCGCCAGCACGGTCTGTTCCTGCATCACGGCATCGACTTGGGCGACGGCACCGTGGCCCACTACCTAGAAGGGCGCGAAATCCTGCGCAGCCCCCTGGCCGACTTCAGCCGCGGCGAACCGGTGGCGGTGGTGCCCTATCCAGCAGGCAGCTGCTCCCCAGCCGGCGTGACCCTACGGCGGGCCATGGGGCGCCTAGGCGAACAGAACTACAACCTGCTGTTCAACAACTGCGAGCACTTCGCCCATTGGTGCAAGACCGGCCGACACCGCAGCGCCCAAGTCGAAGACTTATTGCACACCGGCAGCCTCGGGGCCTTGGCCCTTGGTCAGTGGGTACCAGCGGCCATGCTCAGTGCTGCTCGAATGCTGCTGCGCCAGGGCAACCTGGCCGAACTCGACAAGCTGCGCCAGGGCCTGCAGCAGAGATTGGAGGAGGCGCTTGGCCAGGCTGAAGCGCGCTGGGGCCAGGACCGCTTCGAAAGCCTGCGGCTGGCGGCCCAGAAACTGGCCGACCAACTCACTGCCGTGGAAGAACTGGAAGAGCGGCTGAGGCGCCAACTCGAACCTGGCCAGGGCCATTAATCTCAAACCTCAGCCTCCCTGAGTCAGCCTCCTAGAGGCAGCCTCCCCGCGCGCCGCTGCCCCATGAGCCCAACGGCGATCTCCAACTACCAACCCCTTCATCACAAGTACCGCCCCCAGCGCTTTGACCAGCTGGTGGGCCAGGAAGCAATCGCCGCCACCCTGAGCAACGCCCTGCGCACCGGCCGGATTGCGCCGGCCTATCTGTTCTGCGGCCCGCGCGGCACAGGCAAAACCTCCAGCGCCCGCATCCTGGCTCGCTCGCTCAACTGCATAGGCAGCGATGGGCCCACCCCCGAACCCTGTGGCGTCTGCGAGCTCTGCACCTCCATCGCCGCCGGCAACGCCCTTGATGTGATCGAGATCGACGCGGCCTCCAACACCGGCGTTGACAACATCCGCGAGCTGATCGAGCGCTCCCGCTTCGCGCCGGTTCAGGCCCGCTGGAAGGTGTACGTGGTGGATGAGTGCCACATGCTCTCGACCGCCGCCTTCAACGCCCTGCTCAAAACCCTGGAGGAGCCGCCGCCGCGGGTGGTGTTCGTGCTGGCTACCACCGACCCCCAGCGGGTACTCGCCACGATCCTGAGCCGCTGTCAGCGCTTCGATTTCCGCCGCATCCCCCTGCAGGCACTGGAGCAGCACCTGGGTTGGATCGCTGAGCAGGAGCAGATCGGCATCACCACAGAAGCGCTGCACGTGGTGTCCCAGCGGGCCCAAGGAGGCCTGCGCGACGCCGAGAGCCTGCTGGACCAACTCAGCCTGCTGCCGGCACCAATCGAGGCCACGGCAGTTTGGGAGCTGCTGGGGGCGGTGCCGGAGCAGGAGCTGCTGGCCCTAGCCGGGGCCCTGGCCAGCTCAGACCCCCTCGCCCTGCTGGAGGGCTGCCGCGAGCTGCTTGAGCGGGGCAGGGAGCCAGCGGCCGTGCTCCAGGGGCTGGTGAGCCTGCTGCGGGATCTGGTGCTGGCTGGCACAGCGCCCGACCGCCTGGAGCTCACCAGCGTGTCGCCCCAGTTCCGCCAAGCCCTGCCCGATCTGGCGCGCTCGATCGGCAAAGCCCGCCTGTTGCAGTGGCAAGCCCAGCTCAGAGGCAGCGAGCAGCAGCTGCGCCACAGCGTCAACCCGCGCCTGTGGCTCGAAGTGCTGCTACTGGGTCTGCTGGCCGAGCCGGTAGCTGCCGCACGGCCAATCACTCCCGCAGTCGCACCTGCAATCGAGCCGGCGGTCGCCCAAATCCCAGCCCCGGCTCCAGCAGCGGCGCTGGCGCCAATCCCAGCCCCAGTCCCAGCTCCGGCTCCGGCTCCGGCTCCGGCTCCGGTCAGCATCGATGCCGACAGCTCCGCCAAGCTGCCAGAGCTAT
>CAZKER010000186.1:0-7677 GCA_964551845.1 uncultured Cyanobium sp. | reverse complement strand
GCGCAGGTTCATGGCCCGCACGCCGCGGGCAGTGCGACCCAAAGGCCGCAACTCCTCGTCGTTAAGACGGAAGTGGATGGTCATGCCGTTGCGCGAACCGATCAGGATGCTGTCGCCAGGCAAGGCCAAGCGCACCCAGGTGAGGGCATCACCCTGTACCAAATCGATGGCGATCAGGCCGTTGGAGCGGATGTTGGCAAAGGCCGATAAACGGGTGCGCTTAATCGTGCCGCCACTGGTGAGCATTACGAGCACACCATCATCGGTGAATTCACTCACCGCCAGCAGCGAGGTGATCTGCTCCTCCCGGGGGATCGGCAACATCTGCACGATCGGCGTGCCCTTGGCGGCGCGGCTGCAGATCGGCACCCGGTAGGCCGGCACGGTGTAAACAACGCCGCGATCGGAGAACAGCAGCAGGTTGTCGTGATCGTTGCAGCTGATGAACAGCCGCACCGCCTCTTCTCCCTGGGTCTTGGTGCCGGCCTTGCCGCGGGTGCCGCGGCTGGTGG
This sequence comes from uncultured Cyanobium sp., assembly GCA_964551845.1. Classification (GTDB taxonomy): domain Bacteria; phylum Cyanobacteriota; class Cyanobacteriia; order PCC-6307; family Cyanobiaceae; genus Cyanobium_A. The sequence continues at coordinate 7,165 of CAZKER010000186.1, read as the reverse complement.
CCTCAAATTCGCTCACCGGCATCCGCTTCAGGTAGCCGTTCTCGGTGAGCAGCACCACCGAACGATCGTTGGCGATCAGGTCAATGTCTTCTAGGCCGCCCTCGAGATCAAGGATTTCAGTGCGACGGGGGGAAAGGTAGCGGGTGCGGATGGCACCGAGCTCCTCGGTGATGATCGTGAGCACCCGCTCGCGGTTAGCAAGGATGTCTTTGTAGTCGGCAATCTTGGTGACTAGATCCTCATGCTCGAGGCGGATCTTGTCGGCCTCGAGTGCGGTGAGGCGCCGCAACTGCATCTGCAGGATGGCATCAGCCTGGATTTCACTGAGGCCGTGGCGCTCCTGCAGCTGCAGGCGGGCAGTGGCCGCGTCGGAAGCAGCACGGATCAGAGCAATAATCGGATCTAGCTGGTTGAGTGCAAGCAGCAGGCCAAGCAGGATGTGATCGCGCTCCTCGGCCTTACGCAGGAAGTAGCGGGTGCGGCGCTCGATCGTCTGAACGCGGAAGTCGAGAAACACCTGCAACATTTTGCGCAGGGTAAGCAGCACCGGCTCAGACTTCACCAGCGCCAACATGTAGGCGCTGAAATTGTTCTGCAGCGGCGTGAGCTTGAACAGGTTGTTCAGCACCACCTGGGGGTAGGCGTCGCGGCGCAGTTCGATCACGATGCGCATGCCATCGCGGTCGGATTCATCGCGGATGTCGGCGATGCCCTCCAGCTTCTTGTCGTTTACCAGCTCGGCGATCCGCTCGATCAGCGAGGCCTTGTTGGTCTGGAATGGCAATTCGGTGATGATCACCGCATCGCGATCGGGGCGGCCCTTCACCTCCACCGTCTCGATCGAGGCGACGCCACGCATCGTCACTGAACCGCGACCCGTGGTGTACGTCTCGCGGATGCCGCGACGACCAAGGATCTGCCCCCCGGTGGGGAAGTCTGGCCCCGGGATGATCGCCATCAATTGCAGATCGTCGATGTCGGGGTTGGCGATCAGTGCCAGCGTCCCGTCGATCAGCTCGGTGAGGTTGTGGGGCGGGATATTGGTCGCCATGCCCACGGCGATACCGGTGGAGCCGTTGAGCAGCAGCTGCGGAATCCGCGCCGGCATCACGGTCGGCTCCTGTTGGGAGCCATCGAAGTTGTCGGCGAAGTCGACGGTCTCGGCTTCGATGTCGTCGAGCAGGCTGTCGGTGGTGAGCGCCTGCAGCCTCGATTCGGTATATCGCATTGCGGCCGGGGGGTCGCCGTCCACCGAGCCGAAGTTGCCATGCCCATTCACCAGGGGCATGCGCATGTTGAAGTCCTGGGCCATCCGCACCAGAGCGTCGTACACGGCCGTATCGCCGTGGGGGTGGTACTTACCCAGCACCTCACCCACCACACGGGCGCATTTGCGGTAGGGCCGGTCGCTGGTGAGACCTAGCTCGTACATCGCGTAGAGGATGCGGCGATGCACCGGCTTGAGGCCATCGCGGGCATCGGGCAGGGCCCGACCCACGATCACGCTCATCGCATACTCCAAATAGGAGCGCGACATCTCGTTTCGCAGGTCGGTCTGGATTATCCGCGAATCGCCGTTGCCGCCGGACTCCCCCGGCATGTCAGCACCGGGTCCGCTGGGGTCCGCCATTGATGACCGTCTTTATCAATGGTCAGTTTATCTAAAGCCCAGGGGAATGCCCAAATCCGATCCATTTCCGCCGCGCCATGAGGCCGAGCTGCGGCGCAAACAGCAACGGGGCCAGTTGCAGGTGCGCGCCGCCGCTGAATTCCGCAGCCTGGTGCAGCAAGCCGGGCTGGCCGAGGCCTACGCCGCCACCGATGTGGTGGTGGCAGCCGATGCGGGCTTCACCGACCAGGCCAGCCTGCTCCTAAGCCTCGGGCCCACGGATCCACCGATCCGGCTGCGCGACGCACAGCTGGCCGGAGTTGCGGGGCTGGCTGGCTGCGGCAGCGGCGACCTGGTGTTGCCAATCGGCGGCGGGCTGGGGCGCCAGGAAGAGGGGGGGCGGCAGGGCGGCGCCCAGCTGCTCGGAGCCCTGCTCGAAGGCCAGTCGCTGCCCTTCAACGCCAGCGGTGAGGCCACGGCCCTGCACCCGCGCCGTGAGCTGCACACGGAGTTGGGGCTGGAACAGATCGGCGGCGGCCGGCTGCTGCTGCAGCGGGCCATCAGCGAAAATGGCGTAGTCGCCCTCAGCCAGGCCGAGGGCCCCTGCCCCAGCCCCTACGGCACCCTGCTTGGCCCAGCCGCCAACGCTCTTTATTCCTGTGGCGGCGCCGGCAGCATCGGCCTCACCATGCCGGGGCTATCACTGCTGGGGCCGGGCTCACCGGTGTTGGTGGGCGGCAACATCGGCTGGGTGATCGGCGCCGGCAGCGGCCACCAACCCGGTTGCCGGCGCCAGGCCAGCGGCCATGCCCGCACCCCCGGCGCCGCCGCCGCCGTGAGCGTCGATCTACACGGCTTGCGGCCCGAGTGGGTGCGCCCCTGTTTTTTTGAGGGCCATGGCAGCGCCCTATTGATTGCGATTGCGGCGCCGGTGCCTCTGATCAATGCCGAGGTGGCCCGCCAGGCTGCTGCCAGCCCGAAAGAACTGGAGGCGCCCGTACTCGACCTGTCGGTGCCGCGGCGAATCAAACCCAGCCTGGGGTCGGTGAGCTACGCCGAACTGCTCAGCGGCACGATCCAGGTAAGGGAGCGCTCTGTGGCCTGCGCTCCCTCCCATAGCCCGCGGCTGGCCGCGGCCGCAAGCGAGGCCCTGGTGGCGGCCCTGATCGACGGCAGCTTTCCGCTGCGCCTGCCGGTCGTGCCGCTGAGCCCGCGCCCCAGCCTGCTGCCGATTGAGGCGTAGGCCTTGGAGTCTCAGCCAACCGCACCTAAACTCCCGCCACATTCACACCCCCGCCGCGCCGCCCGCCATGGCCGACGACACCACCACCAACCCAGATCCCGTCACCGATCCCAACACCGCTATTGAGGAGGTTGAGAAAGCTGAGGTTGAGCAGGCTGATGAGAAGGTCGTTGTTGAAAATGGCGGTCTTGAACAGGAGGTTGAGCAGGTAGTTGAAGTGCCTGTTCAACAGGCTGTTGACCAGGCAGCGCCCCCAGAGCCCAGCGTCGCCGCCACCCTGGAAATTCCTGCGCGTTCGGGCAGCAGCGAGGCCGAGCCTCAAAACGGCGAAGGTGGTGAGTGGGAGCTGCTGCTGGCCAAGCTGCGCCAATGGCTCGATCAAAACGAGCTCCAAAACCTGTGGGCCCAGGCGCGCAGACCAGTCACCTTCCTTGCTGCCCTGGTGGGTTTGCTGCTGGTGCTGCGGGTTTACACCGCCGTGCTGAGCGCCCTCGAGAGCCTGCCCCTGGTGCCCGGCCTGCTCGAGCTGGCTGGGGTGGTGTGGGCGGTGCGCTACGGCATTCCCAAACTGCTGCGCAGCAGCGAGCGCGACCGGCTGCTGGGCAGCTTGAACCAAAGCTGGAAAGCCTTCCGCGGCAAGGGCTGATCCCGCCTGCCCCCACGGGGCTGCGGGCGGCTGGTTGATAGCTTGGCCCGAACCCGTTAACTCCAGGTGGACATTCAGCTCGGTCGCTTCCGCACTGTGCGTCGTGCCTACGGCATCGACGAGATCGCCCTGGTGCCTGGTGGCCGCACGGTTGATCCAGCTATCACGGACAGCAGTTGGAGCCTTGGCGGCATCAGCCGCGAAATTCCGATCATCGCCAGCGCCATGGACGGCGTGGTCGATGTGGCCATGGCTGTGGAACTAACAAAACAGGGGGCCCTGGGTGTTTTGAACCTGGAGGGCGTCCAGTGCCGCTACGACGACCCCAATCCCATCCTCGACCGCATTGCCGCTGTGGGCAAGGAGGAGTTCGTGGCCCTGATGCAGGAGCTCTACAGCCAGCCGGTGCGGGAAGACCTGATCCGTCAGCGGATTGCCGAAATCAAGCAGCAGGGCGGCATCGCAGCGGTGAGTGCCACCCCGGTGGCTGCCCTGAAATTTGGCAAGGCCATCGCCGAAGCCGGCGCCGATCTCTTCTTTGTGCAGGCAACGGTGGTGAGCACCGAGCACATCGGCCCTGAAGGCCAGGAGAGCCTCGACCTTGAGAGCCTCTGCCGCACCTTCGGCGTGCCAGTGATTATCGGCAATTGCGTCACCTATGAGGTGGCTCTCAAGCTGATGCGGGCCGGAGCCGCCGGTGTGATGGTGGGCATCGGCCCCGGTGCCGCCTGCACCAGCCGCGGCGTGCTGGGCATCGGCATTCCCCAGGCCACCTCAGTAGCCGACTGCGCCGCCGCCCGCGACGAGTATTTAGCCGAGAGCGGCCGCTACGTGCCGATCGTGGCCGATGGCGGCATCGTCACCGGCGGTGACATCTGCAAGTGCTTGGCCTGCGGCGCCGACGCCGTGATGATCGGCTCCCCCATTGCCCGCGCCAGCGAGGCCCCCGGCCGGGGCTTCCACTGGGGCATGGCCACCCCCAGCCCGGTGCTGCCCCGCGGCACCCGCATCAAAGTTGGCACCACCGGCAGCCTCGAGAAAATCCTGCGTGGGCCGGCCGGTCTTGATGACGGCACCCAGAATCTGCTGGGCTGCATTCGCACCTCGATGGGCACCCTCGGCGCCCGCACCATCAAGGACATGCAGAAAGTTGAAGTTGTGGTGGCCCCATCCCTGCTCACAGAGGGCAAGGTGTATCAAAAAGCCCAGCAGCTCGGCATGGGCAAATAGTCCCTGGCGGTCGTTTCACCGGGTTGTGAAGACTGCAGCGTTAGCCTCAACGGGTGCGAGCTTCGGCTCTCACACTCCTCACACCCTCCAGCCCGGCGCGTCCGGGCTTTTTGTCTTAGCCGCTTCTCGGCCACGCCGGATCACGACCTGCAACGGTCGTGGGTAGGCCTTAACAACCTTGCTAGATTCGCTAAACCCTGATCCTGCAAGGATGTCCAGCGCTGCTGCTGTCACTGATGCCTCCTTTGAGCAAGACGTGCTCAAAAGTGATTTGCCCGTGCTGATCGACTTCTGGGCCCCCTGGTGCGGCCCCTGCCGCATGGTTGCGCCGATCGTCGACGAAATCGCCACCGAATTCGAAGGCAAAATCAAGGTTTTCAAGCTCAACACTGACGAAAATCCCAACGTCGCCAGCCAGTACGGCATTCGCAGCATCCCTACCCTGATGATCTTCAAGGGAGGCCAGAAGGTGGACACGGTGGTTGGTGCCGTGCCCAAAACCACCCTGTCGGGCACGATTTCCAAATACCTCTGAGAGCAGTGGCACTTTGAGCCCATCTGCCTACTGAGCACCCCTGCTGTTTGAGCGCCTAGTTCTGAGCGACCCATCCCATTTCGGCCAGAGTCCTTTGCAGGTTTTGGCCCAGGAGCTCGAAGACCATCCCCAGCGGCATCTGATCGAGCGCTCCCTCGTCTCCCTACTGCAGGTGGGTCGCCGCGAGCGCGGTCAAGGCGAGTGGCGTTTGATCAGCGGTGCTCTGGCAGACATCAGTGAGGCCCTAGAAGTATTTCGCCCTCGCCGCGATACCCGCAAGATCACCGTTTTCGGTTCGGCCCGCACGGTGCAAAGCGATCCCAGCTATTTGCTGGCCGAAGAGCTGGCCCGCTGTGCCGTGGCATGTGGCTTTGATGTGATGACCGGCGCCGGCGGCGGCATCATGGAGGCCGCCAACAGTGGTGCCGGCTGCGAGGCCAGCATCGGCCTAAATGTGGACCTGCCGTTTGAGCAGCACGCCAACCGGTTTGTCAGCAGTTGCGAAGGCCGGCTGCTCCACTTCCGCTATTTCTTCACCCGCAAACTTTTCTTTTTGCGGGAGAGCGATGCCCTGGTGGTGATGCCAGGTGGCTTCGGCACCCTCGATGAGCTGTTCGAATCGCTCACCTTGATCCAAACCGGCCGCACCCCGCCGATCCCCCTTGTGCTGCTGGCCCCCCCCGGCGACCTCTTCTGGCGCGGCTGGCAACGGGATGTGAACCAGGGCCTGGCAGCCAGAGGCCTGATCTCTCCAGAAGACGGTGACCTACTGATCGAGGCCCACAGTGCCGAGGAGGCTGTGGCCCGGATCAGCCGCTTCTACCGCCTGTTCCACTCCGCCAGGCTCGGCGACAACCGCATCGAGCTGCTGCTCAACTGCGCTCTACAGCCAGGCCAGCTATCAGCCCTCAACCTGCAGTTCGATGATCTGGTGGATGAGGGCGTGATCCAGGAGAGCGAAACTATCGACTCCGCCGGCCTGCTGCGCCCCTGCCTGAATTTCCACTTCAACCGCCGCCGCATCGGCAGGCTCTACCAGCTGCTCGACACACTTAACGGCCTGGACATACCGCCAGATCAGCTGCTAGAGGAACCTGGCCGCCGCCAGCCCAGCCCCCCCCCAGCCTCATGAGTCGTCTCGGCTTGATCGACTACGGCATGGGCAATCTGCACTCGGTGCAGCGGGCTTTCGAACGGCTAGGCGCGACGGTGCAGCCCGTGCACAGCGGCGCCGAGATGGAGGGATGCAACGCGCTGGTACTGCCAGGGGTGGGAGCCTTTGATCCAGCGATGCAGAGGCTGCGGCGGGGTGATCTGGCCGAGGCGATCACGGCCTGGTGCGCCGCAGGTCGCCCCCTGCTGGGTATTTGCCTGGGGCTGCAGCTGCTGTTTGAGGCCAGTGATGAGGGCGATGCCCCTGGCCTTGGGCTGCTCCAAGGGAGGGTGCGGGCCCTACCCCGCCGACCTGGCCACCCGATTCCACACATGGGCTGGGAGCCCCTGGTGCCAGCCAACCCCAGTCCCCTGTTGCCGCCCGGCAGCCCGCAGAGCTGGGTGTATTTCGTGCACTACTACGCCGCCGAGCCCAGCGATCCGGCCTGCAACACCGCCTTGGTGCGCTTCGCCGACACCGCTGTCACCGCCGCTGTCTGGCAGGGCGCCATTGGCGCCTGCCAATTTCACCCGGAAAAATCGGGGCCCCACGGTGAGGCGATCCTGCGGCGCTGGCTGGCCTGGCTAGACGCTTTATGAGCCTGCGGCTTAGTGGGGGCCGGCGGCTACAAAGCCCGCCGGGCAGCACCGCCCGCCCCACCAGCTCCCGGGTGCGGCTGGCGGTGATGAACCTGCTGGCAGCCGAGCTGCCCGGCTGCGCCTGGCTGGATCTATGCAGCGGCAGCGGCG
>CAZKER010000185.1:0-2461 GCA_964551845.1 uncultured Cyanobium sp. | reverse complement strand
GTGCGTTCGCCGTGCCGCTGCCGAACTAGCGGATCGCTACGGCCGGCTGGATCTGCTGTTCAACAATGCCGGCCTGATGGCCCTGCCGAGGCAGCTCACCCACGACGGTTTTGAGATGCAGCTGGGCGTGAACCACCTGGGCCATTTCGCCCTCACCTTGGCCCTGCTGCCGCTGCTATTTGGCCGCCCGGATGCGCGGGTGGTGAGCGTGACTTCAGGGGCCCAGTATTTCGGCCGGATTGCTTTCGACGACCTACAGGGCGAGCGCCGCTACGACCGCTGGGTTGCCTACGGCCAGAGCAAGCTCGCCAATGTGATGTTTGCTTTGGAGCTGCAGCAGCGGCTGCGCGATCAGGGCGAGGCCGTGCTTTCGCTGGCGGCCCATCCGGGTTTTGCCCGCACCAACCTTCAGCCGGCCTCGGTTGCTGCCAACGGCTCGTGGTTTGAACCCCTGGCCTACCGGCTGATGGGCCCGCTGTTCCAGAGCGCGGCCATGGGAGCGTTGCCCCAGCTGTTTGCCGCCACAGCACCCGAAGCCACACCAGGGGGCCACTACGGACCAAATCAGTTCGGAGGCATGCGTGGCTGGCCTACCGAAGTGCGCATTGCTCCCGCTGCCCTCGATACTGATCAGCGACAGCGGCTCTGGCAACGCAGCGAGGAGCTCACTGCTTTAGGGCTTGCGTAGATAGCCCCAGGCCGAGCTCAGCGCCAGCAGCAGCGACGGCCAAAACAGCCAGAAGCCCGCGGCCTGAAATGCCGTCGCCAGTCCGAAACCCCAGCCGTTGGGCCAGAGCAGCAGCAGCAGGCTGGCGAATTGCAGGATCGTCTTGAGCTTGCCGGCCAAGGAGGCCGGACCGCCGCTGGCTTCAGCGGCGCGCCAGCCGGAGATCAGCAGTTCCCGGGCCAGCAGCAGCCAAATCGCCCACAGGGGCAGGATCCCCTCTGCCCCAAGCCACAACAGCGGCGCGCTGATCAGGATTTTGTCGGTGAGGGGATCGAGTCGGGCGCCCCACACCGAGCCGCCGCCGGCCCGGCGTGCCAGAGCGCCATCGGCCCAGTCGCTCAGGCCGCCCAGTAGCAGCAACCACCAGGCCAGGCCTAGTTGGCCGCACGAGAGTGCCCAAATCAGCGGCAGTCCTAGAACGGCCCTGCCAACGGTGAGGCCGTCGGCCAGTTGGCGTATCCGATGTGTCGCCATGGTGTCTGCCGTGCTCGGCCCCAGAATGGCTCCAGTTGATTTGTTTGGCCCGTGGTGCAACAGCTGGTTTCCGCCGTGATGTCTGCACCGGTGTTGAGCGTTACGGCAGATAGCTCCCTGCAGGAGGCCGTGAAGCTGATGAGCGAGCACCACATCAGCGGTTTGCCGGTGGTGGATGGCAGCGGCACCCTGGTGGGTGAGCTGAGCGAACAGGACCTGATGGTGCGTGAGAGCGGCTTCCAGCCCGGCCCTTACGTGATTCTGCTCGATGCGGTGATCTACCTGCGCAACCCGCTCAACTGGGACAAGGAAGTGCACCAGGTGCTCGGCAGCACCGTTGGCGAGGTGATGGGCCAGCATCCCCACAGCTGCAGCGCTGAGCTGCCCCTGCCGGCCGCGGCGGGCCTGCTGCATGAGCGCAGCACCCAACGCCTGTTCGTCCTGGATGGCGAGCGCCACCCGGTGGGTGTGCTCACCCGCGGCGATGTGGTGCGGGCCCTTGCGGCAGCGGGCTAAAGCAGGAGTATCAGTCGATCAGGGCCGGGCCAGCTGCCTTGAGCCCTGAGGCCAATCAATGATGGCCCCCTCTGCCACTAGCCAGATCCGTTCCCCTTGGGAGCAGGGATGGCCTCCGGTCAAGCGGCCGTAGGCGGGCAGGGCTAGTCGCTCACTGGTTTCGCAGTAGCTGAAGCAAGGCAGCCGCAGCCGATCGGCACCCCGGCCCACTAGCGCCACTGGATGCAGGTGGCCGCAGAGGTTGAGCATGCCAGCCCGCGGCTCTGGAATGTGGCTCAGCCACCAGGGGCCAAGGGCTTGGGAGGGCTCCTGCGGCAGACCCTCGATCCAGCTGCCCTGCTCGTGGTTGCCGCCGATCAGGCGCAGCTGGCAGCCCAGCAGCTCCGGCAGGGCCGCCAGCTTGGCGCGGAGTTCGCCGGTGATCCCCAGGCGGCTGTGAATCAGGTCTCCCAGCACCACCACCTGCTGGGGCTCCAGCTGATGGGCCAACTCCAGGAGCCCATTGAGGGTCTCGCCGTCGCCATCGCTGGGCAGGGGAATGCCATGAGCTTGGAAGGTTTCTGCCTTACCCAGGTGTAGATCCGCCACTAATAAGGCTCGGCGCTGGGGATCCCAGACCGCCTTGGCTCCCAGCAGCTGCAGCCGCTGGCCCCGCCAGTCAAGGCTGACGCTCTCTGCAGCTGCGCCTCGGCCGGCGTTCACGCCATGTCCTTGGCGCATTGGACGGGGGAGCGTGTATGGGGC
>CAZKER010000184.1:0-6837 GCA_964551845.1 uncultured Cyanobium sp. | reverse complement strand
ACCGCTGGCACCGCCACCCTCAAGGACGCCACCAGCGAAGCGATCCGCGACTGGGTGACCAACGTGGAGAGCACCCACTACATCCTCGGCTCGGTAGCTGGGCCCCACCCCTTCCCGATGCTGGTGCGCGATTTCCACGCTGTGATCGGTGAGGAAACCAAGCGCCAGTGCCACGAGGCCTTTGGCCGCAATCCAGATGTGCTGGTGGCCTGCGTGGGCGGTGGCTCCAACGCCATGGGCCTGTTCCATCCCTTCGTGCAGGACACGGCCGTGCGCTTAGTGGGGGTGGAGGCGGCCGGTGATGGCGTGGCCACCGGCCGCCATGCCGCCACCATCACCGAGGGCCGTGTTGGGGTGCTGCACGGCGCCATGAGCCTGCTGCTGCAGGACGAGGAGGGCCAGGTGCAGGAGGCCCATTCGATCAGCGCCGGCCTTGATTACCCCGGCGTGGGCCCCGAGCACAGCTACCTCAAAACCATCGGCCGGGCCGAATACGGCGCCGTGACCGACACCGAGGCGCTGGACGCCCTGCAGTTGCTCTGTCGCCTGGAAGGCATCATTCCGGCCCTGGAAACGGCCCACGCCTTCGCCTGGCTGGAGAAGCTCTGCCCCACCCTGGCCCCTGGCACCGAGGTGGTGCTCAACCTGTCGGGCCGCGGTGACAAGGATGTCAACACCGTGGCCGAGAAGCTCGGCGACAAAATGGGGGGCTGATCCCAGCCGGCTGGGATCAGCCCAGGATCGGGAAGTCGAAACGATTGCCGAAAAGCGAAAACAGCACCTGCCACAGGTTGGGGTGTTGCTCAAGCTCCTGAGCAGCTGCAATTTCGATGGTTTGCAGTTGATCTGGGCTTATTTGTAGGCCAGAGGCAAGGCGAGCCAAAATCTCACTCTCTTCCGCGCAGATGAATTCATCTTCATGCTGGTGTCTTGATACTGAAGCCACCATCACGGCTGTTTTCATGGCCAGTTCCCGCTGCTCTGAATTCACCAAGGCGGCCAATTCCTCGATGCAGGATGGATCCGATAATTTATCTTCCCAGTTGATAATCTTTGCCTGAAGTTTGTATTGCTTGCTAAGTGAGTCAAGCAGGCCTTCCTCCTCAAGTGATACTCCGCCATCGGCAAGAGCAACCAGATTGAGAATTCTCAGGATCACTCCTGCTGATTGGAGGTCCATCGGCTGGGCGGCGATTTGTGGTTACTGTACGCGCCCTGATTGTGGAAGTAATTGGCGCTGCAATTGCCTGCCAAAGGTTTATTTTAGCCCAGAAGCCTCTCCAGCACCTGGGCCACGGAGCCGACGGCGGCTCGGGCCGTGGCATAGGCCATCCGCATTGGCCCCACTAGGGCCACCTGGCCTACCCCGCCGTCGCCGCTGCGGTAGTTGGCTTGCACCACGGCGCATTGGTGCAGGGCCCGGTGGGGATGCTCGGCGCCGATCCAAATGCCCGGCTGAGGCAGGAGCTGCTGGGGCGCATCCTCCACCAGTTCGACCAGGGGCCGCAGGCTGAGGGTCTGGCTGAATTCGGGTTGGGCAAGCAGGCCTGCAAGGCCCGTTGCCACAGCACCCTCGCCTTCCAGCTGCCGCGACTGCCCATGGCTAGTCAGCGCTTGGCGCAATACTGCCCCGCTGCTGCTGAGGTGGGACGGCAGGGCGGCCCAGTCGATGCTGCCGCCATCCAGCTGGGCTGCGACCCAGCGCTCTAGGGCGGCGAGTTCCGCTGCAGCCAGGCAAGGCAGCCGCAGGTTGAGGCTGCTGGCTGTCGCTCCCCCCTCAACCAGAAACACCAGCAGGCGTTCACCACTGGCTACAAGTCGCAGGGCCTGCAGCTGGGACTGCTGGCGTTGGGGCCTGGTGATCAGGCTGAGCAGGCCAGTGAGATCTGCCAGGCGCCGGCTCAGATGCAGCAGCAGATCGTCGAGGGCTGCCCACTGCAGGCTGAGTCCGGTGAGCTCGCGCTGCAGCTGCAGGGCGGCCGCGCCAGGCGCGGGCAGCAGCTGATCAACGTAGGTGCGGTAGCCCTGCTGGCTGGGGATTCGGCCAGCGGAGGGGTGGGGCTGGGTGAGCAGGCCGCGTTGCTCAAGGGCCCCCATGGCTGAGCGCACCGTCGCCGGGCTGGCCTGCAGGCCAAAACGGCGCACCAGGGTCTGGCTGCCCACTGGCTCCATCGTGTCGACGTAGTGGCGCACCGCGAGCTGCAGTACTTCCTGCTGCCGGGCGGGCAAGGGCCTGGGGAAGGCGGACTGCAAGCGGGCGCCGCAGGAGTGAGGCGATCGTACGCAGCCCAGCGGGTGTCAGTAGCGGGGTACGGCCGGATCCACCTCCACACTCCAGGCATCGATCCCCCCTTGCACGTTCCAGACGGCACCAAAGCCGTGTTCCTGCATCAGCCAGCAGCCCAGATGCCAGCTGCGCACGCCGGCGTGGCACAGCACGGCCACGGGGCGGTCGTGGTCGAGAAGCTGGTTGAGCTGGCCAATCCACTCGTTGGATCGGCCCAGGGGCAGATGCACCACTGCATGGGGCAGGCGGGCCAATTCCAGTTCAGCGTCTTCGCGCACGTCCACCAGCTGAATCGCCTCGCCCCGCTCCAGCCGCGCTTGCAGGTCGCGGGCCCGGATCGTCTGCGGTGTCGTCTCGATAGGTGCCATGGCGGGCATACGGGGTGGGTTGGGGTCAAGATGGGCCCATCCTGCGTGGGGCGCATGAAGGCCCGCCCGTTTTTGGCGGTCGTGCTGGCGGTTGCATTGCTGTTGCTGAGCCTGGCGGCTGGTGGCTGGTGGCTGGTGTTGCAGCGCTCGCCCCTGCAGCTGCAGCACCAGCAGCTGGTGTCGCCCCGGGCGGCCCGCTTTGTGCCCCGCCAAGCCGCCCTGAGCATTTATTTGCTCAGCGATGGCGAGCAGCCTGTGGGCTACGCCCGGGCGGTGGCCCCTCCCCGTCAGCGGCGCCAGGCGGCTGAGGCGGTCGCCGGCCTTAGGGATGGTGCTTTCGCCGCAGCCGGCCTCGATTACCCCGGTGAGCTAGCCCCCTGGCTTGGCAGCGAGCTTGGTTTCGCCCTGCTGGCCTCCGAGCCGGGAGCTGCCCCCGATGGCTGGTTGTTGGCGTTGCGCAGTCGCGATGCCGATGGTGCCCGACGCTTTTTGCAGCGCTTCTGGCAGACCCGCAGCCTGGCCGGCACCGACCTGCAGATCAGCAGCTACCGCGGTATGGGCTTGATCAGTGGCCGTGGAGCCCTAGTGGGCACCACTCCGGTGCCGATCGCCACTGCGCTGATCGACGACGACCTGGTGTTAATTGCGTCGGGCCGGGGGGTGCTGGAGCAGGCCCTCGACGTCTCCCAGATTGATGAGCTCAACCAGGCGGCCAGCCCCCGCTTCCAGCAGGGGGTGCAACGCCTCGGCCAGGGGGCACTGCTGCTAACCGCCCGGCCAGAAGCCCTGGGTTCCTGGTTGGGGCTGCCGGGTGCGTTCACGGCGCCTGGCGTGGTGCAGGAGCTGGTGGCCAGCCTGCGCCCGGACAACCGCTCCTTGGAGCTGGACGCCCTGCTACAGCAAGCTGCAGAGGCCGCAGCGCCGGCTCCCTCTGCTGATGGCGCTTCTGTCGATGCCGCTACGGCAGCGGCCCTCTTGGCGGCTCTGCAGGGCCCCTCAGAGAGTTTGGTCTTGGTGCAACGTCCGGCCGCCTGGCCCGCCGTTTGGCAGCCTTTGCTGGCGGCGGTGCTGCAGGCCGAACCGGGATCCTTCCCGGACCTGGTGGCTGCTGCCGCTGATGGCCCGGTGCTGCGCAGTGAGACGAGCCAGGGCTGGTTGCTGGGCACCGGCGCAGATCAACCGGAGCCAGCCGCCCTCGATGGTGTTCTGGCAGCCGAGGGATTGATCGCTGCGCCATTGCCGGTTGAGGGGGACCCTGATCTGCGGGTCTGGACCCGGCTGGAGGCTGGCCAGGCTGGACGTCGGTTTGCTCGGGGTGATTCCAACCAGCTGCAGGCCAGCCTGGAGGGCGCCCGTTCCGGTCAGGGACGTCTGGCCTGGTGGGGCCAGACCCTGGCCGTATTGAAGGAGCAGCGCGACTCCCGCCAGCCCCCCCGGCTGCGGCTGGCGCAGCTCGCCGGTCTCGATCTACCCCAGGCTCCACTGCAGTGGGCGATGGCGGCGGGCCGAGCCCAGCCCCTGCTGCAGCGCTGGAGCACCTGGCAACTGTTGTCGGCCCTGGCCGGCCAGCCGCTGGCCCCGGCCGTGCAGAACTTGAGCTTGGGCTGGGAAGCGGAGCCTGACGCCACCCTGCACCTCAAGGCACGTCTTGAGTTCGGGTGAGGGCTATGGCAAAACGTCAGCCTGCTGAGCGTGAACTGCTGCTCTGGCGCCATGGCATCGCCGAGGATCGCCATCCCGATTGCCCTGATCAGGAGCGGGCCCTCACGGCCGAGGGCCGACAGCGCACTGCGGCGGTGGCGGCGGAGTTGTGCCGCTTGCAGCTCCGCTGTGATCGCTTGCTGAGCAGCCCCCTGCGGCGGGCGCTTCAGACCGCTGAAATCGGCGTGGCGGCCGGTCTGGCGCCGGAGGTGGTTCAGGAGGACTGCCTGGCGCCGGGCGGGGATCCGCGGCCGCTGCTGCAGGCGGGAACCTGGCGGCGCCTTGGCCTGGTCGGCCATGAGCCAGACCTGGGTGAGCTGGCCTCCGGCCTGCTGGGAGTGCCGGCGGGCACGATTTCTGTCCGCAAGGCTGGCATCGTGCTGCTGCGCCTGGGGGAAACCGGTGCCAGTCTGGAGGCCCTAATTGGCCCACGGTTATTGCGGCTACTGCGGGATGGCCAGCGGCAGCCTTAAATTCGCCCTACCGAGTGCAATGGAGAAGCTTGGTAGTCACAGGAGCGGCGACCCCAGCCCCATTTCGGCCGGGCTTGGAAGGGGTTCCGGCTACCCAGTCGTCGATCTGCGACATCGATGGCCAGCGGGGAGTGCTCACCTATCGCGGCTACCCCGTAGACCAGCTGGCCTCCAGCAGTTCCTTCTTGGAGACGGCCTACCTGCTGATCTGGGGCGAGCTACCCACCGCTGAGCAGCTGCATGAGTTTGAGCAGGAGGTGCAGATGCACCGCCGGGTCAGCTTCCGTATTAGGGACATGATGAAGTGCTTCCCCTCCGGGGGGCACCCGATGGATGCGCTGCAGAGCAGCGCCGCTTCCCTGGGCCTTTTCTATTCACGCCGAGCCCTCGACAACCCCGAGTACATCATTTCGGCGGTGGTGCGGTTGATCGCCAAGATCCCCACGATGGTGGCGGCCTTCCAACTGATCAGGAAGGGTCAGGATCCGATCCAGCCCCGCGACGACCTGGCCTACGCCGCCAATTTTCTCTACATGCTCACGGAGCGGGAGCCGGATCCGCTGGCGGCCCGCATCTTTGACGCCTGTCTGATCCTGCATGCTGAGCACAGCCTCAACGCCAGCACCTTCAGCGCCCGGGTGACGGCCAGCACGCTCACCGACCCTTATGCAGTGGTGGCTTCGGCGGTTGGCACCCTCGCTGGTCCCTTGCACGGCGGCGCCAATGAAGATGTACTCGAGATGCTCGGCCAGATCGGCAGCGAAGATCAGGTGGCGCCCTGGCTGGATCGGGCGATTGCTGGCAAGCAGAAAATCATGGGTTTCGGCCACCGGGAATACAAGGTCAAGGACCCCCGGGCTGTGATTCTCCAGAGGCTGGCGGAGCAGCTCTTCGATCGCTTCGGTCATGATCCGATGTACGACCTGGCGCGCAAGCTTGAGGAGGTCGCGGCCGAGCGCCTGGGGCCCAAGGGCATTTTCCCCAACGTCGACTTCTACTCAGGTCTGGTGTACCGCAAGCTCGGTATCCCCGAAGACCTCTTCACGCCGATTTTCGCTATCGCCCGCACGGCCGGCTGGCTGGCCCATTGGAAGGAGCAGCTGGGTGCTAATCGCATCTACCGGCCCTCCCAGATTTATACCGGCCAGCCCGTCCGTGACTGGCAGCCGGTGAAGGCCCGCTAAGTTGCCCCCATCTGAGCTGCCGCCATGCTGACCACCACGGCTCCGGGCCTGGATCTACAGGCCAGTTTTGAGCAGGCCCTGCAGGGTTTTGGACTGAGCCCCGCCGCGGCTCACCTGCTGTGGCTGCCCTTGCCCATGGTTCTGGTGCTGGTGGCGGCAGTGGTGGGTGTGCTCGTGAACGTCTGGCTGGAGCGCAAGATCTCAGCAGCGGTGCAGCAGCGCATCGGTCCTGAATACGCCGGCGCTTTAGGGGTGCTGCAGCCGATGGCCGATGGCCTCAAGCTGGTGTTCAAGGAAGACATCATTCCTGCCCGGGCTGATGGCCTGCTTTTCACCCTTGGCCCCGTGCTGGTGCTGATTCCGGTGATCCTCAGCTGGTTGGTGGTGCCCTTCGGCCAGCACCTGCTGATCAGCAACGTTGGGATTGGTATTTTCCTCTGGATCTCCCTCAGCAGCATCCAGCCGATCGGTCTGCTGATGAGTGGTTACGCCTCCAACAACAAGTATTCGCTGCTTGGCGGTCTGCGGGCCGCAGCCCAATCGATCAGCTACGAAATTCCTCTGGCCTTGGCTGTGCTGGCGGTGGTGATGATGAGCAACTCGCTCAGCACCGTTGACATCGTCAACCAGCAGACAGGCGCAGGCATCCTCAGCTGGAATATCTGGCGTCAGCCGGTGGGCTTCGTGATCTTCTGGATCTGCGCCTTGGCCGAATGTGAACGCTTGCCCTTCGACCTACCAGAGGCCGAAGAGGAGTTGGTGGCTGGCTACCAAACCGAGTATTCGGGTATGAAGTTTGCCCTGTTTTACCTGGGTAGCTACAT
>CAZKER010000183.1:0-4618 GCA_964551845.1 uncultured Cyanobium sp. | reverse complement strand
AGCAACCCCTTCACCCCGGCCATCAACCTCTACTTCGCGCTCGAAGCAGCCCTGGAAATGATGCAAGCCGAGGGCCTGGAGGCGATCTTCGCCCGCCATGCCCGTCACCGAGCTGCTGCCCAAGCCGGCATGAAGGCGATTGGCCTGCCCCTCTATGCCGCCGATGGCTGTGGCAGCCCGGCCATCACCGCCGTGGCGCCAGAAGGCATCGACGCTGAAGCGATGCGCAAAGCAGTGAAAGAAAAGTTCGACATCCTGCTGGCTGGCGGCCAGGATCACCTCAAGGGCAAAGTGTTCCGCATCGGCCACCTGGGCTTTGTTTGTGATCGCGACGTGCTCACCGCCGTGGCTGCCATCGAAGCAACCCTGCAAGATCTGGGATTGCACAAAGGACCCGCCGGAGCTGGCGTAGCCGCCTGTGCAGCAGCCCTGGCCCAGGGCTAACCCATCACCCTGGGGAGAACAGGCTTAGCGCCATTCTCCCCAGGGATCTGCTAATTTGATTTATACACCTTGCGGGTGTAATTCAGTGGTAGAATGTCAGCTTCCCAAGCTGAACGTCGCCGGTTCGAGTCCGGTCACCCGCTTTATTTTCAATCTCTGATTCAGTTTCAAGGAAACTTGAGCGGATCAGCCGCGGGGCTTGATCAGTTGCAAGACCTGGGGGCCAGTAGCAGCCATACGGCGCTCACCGTCTAGAGCCGCAAGGATGAAGCGTGCGGCTAGGGCCAAATCACCCTGCTCGGCGGCTTGGCGCGCCCGGGCCTCATCGGCTCGAATCGAAACGAGAAATTGTTTGCGCGAGTCAGTAGACGTGGGAGCCACAGCGGAGACCCGAGCTGGACTAGTCAGGGAGGCAATCATCTCGTCGTCAGAGGCTTGTCAGAGACTTGTTCAGAGGCTTGATATAGCCCTTGAAAGATCAACAAGTTAGTTTTGATCATACGCCAGGCCGAAATGGCTGGTGAAAACATCACCTGACTCACACAGGCCCTTCCTCACTTCAAGTCCCTGGCTCTTCCCGATTGCCACCCAGTGCCGAAATTTGATCGCGCAGGGCCTGTGATCGCTGCTCATCACCCCGGGTTAGGGCCACGGCCAAGGCAAACTCCAACTTCTCCAACTGATGCTCACCCTCTCCAGAGGTAGTTGGGTAGCCGCTGCGGCCGGAAGGCGCCTGGTTAGTAGCTGACTGGCCAGGCACGGGAACCTGGAAACAGCGATTAGCTGAGCCGTGCTGGGAGGGTGTGGGGTATGCCATGGCCGCTTTCTTCCCATTCTGGCACCGCTAGCCAGCCCCAGGGTTCAAGCCGCTGCCGCCGTTTCGTCGTCGTTGTCGGTGAGCTCGAGCAAGGCGCGACAGTCGACCAGCAGTCGCTCAACGTTGTCGAGACTGGTGATCTCCTGGGGATCCCGCTCCCCCTGGCGATCAAGTTGCAGCTCCATGGCTTCCAAACGCTGCTCCAGCCTCACCAGCCGCTGGGAGAGGGCGTGCACGGTTTGGGCCAAATCCTCAGCATTACGGCTGATGCGGAAGGAAACAGACTCGAGAGCCATGGCAATCAGGGCATGGGAGCCGATCACAACACACAAACCAGCACCGGCCAAGGCCAAAGCTCTCACCCGCCCCAGACTCGACTTAGGCCAAAGAGATCGATACGTTGGGCCCCGGTATCCCAGCTAACGCCCCAGGCCATGGCACTGAGTATTACTTCAACGCAATCTCTCTGGTTGCGCAGTGCCCTGCTGGTCCTGGTTGGCAGCGCTGCCGGATTCAGCTTCGCCCTGCCCGGCCAGACCCAGACAGCGGAGGCCAACACCGCCGCCGCCAACGCCGGGGCAGGCGGCAAGGGGGCCCAGATCTATTGCTTCATGCGCAACAGCGGCAACAACCACCAGGTGAGCTGGGATGCCGCCTATGCGGTGATCAAACGCCAGAACGACAAACTGTTCAAGACATCACCGGAGCATGCAGCGGTGATGATCACGGAAGCTGTGGTGCAGAACCCCAGCGTGTTTCCCGACTGCGGCCGCTATCTAGGTGACCTGTTCACAAAGCCCGAACCCAAGCCAGAAGCCAGCACCAACGCAGCTCCAGGCGGCACCTCCCGCAGCGAGCGACTGGGCCAATAGGTTGCGCCGTTATTCATATCGAGCCAGGGGCAGCCTCGCCGCTTTAGCAGGGCTTCTGCTGCTCACCAGTGGCTGCGCCGAAGAACCCCTACCCCAGCGCCAGGTCCGCAGCGACGACTGTCTTCAAACTGTGCAGCTAGACCAACTGGCAGAGCAGATCCGCCGCTGCGATGCCGTGGTGGCGGCATTTCCAACCAACCCAGCCCCTCTTAACGATCGCTATCTGCTGCACAGCCTGGCGGGCAACGAAGCAGCAGCCTGCGCCGACATCAACCGGGCTGCGGTTCTTGCCAGCTCTAAGCCGCCGGCCAGCCTGGACCCCCAACTGCGCACCGATCTGAAACTGCGTCAGCAGCTCTGCCAGGAAGTCGGTGGCAAGGCCAAGGGTTCCAGCAAAACCAGCCCCCAACCCTGAGCAGCATCACCAGCGACCCATCAGATCTCGCATCATGGCTGGCAAGCTGCGCCGCTCCAGAAGCTGGGAGCGGCGCTGCAACAACACGGCAATGCGCTCGGCCTTACTGGCCAGCAAGCCATCCACCAACTGGTCGGCGACCCCCAGCTGCAGCCAATGGCTGGTCAAGCTGGCTCCCATGCCGATGCGGTGACAGCGGTCTTCGGCCTGTTCAGCATCCCCCGGGGTCCAGGGTCGCTCAACGAGCACCACATGCCGCGCTCGATGCAAGGTGAAACCCAGGCCCCCGGTGCCATAGGTGGCGATCAGCAGGGGATGCTCCCCGCGCTGGAAGGCATCCACCTCGGCCTGGCGTTGGGCCGGTGGCAGGGCGCCGGTGAGCAGGCAACTGGCTTCAAAACTGCGGTGCAGCATCTCGGCCGTAGCCAAGAAGGCCGTGAACACCACCACCGCCTCACCCTGGGCCAGCAACGGTGCGACCAATCCCCGGGTCGCCGGAAGTTTGTAGTCGGAACCGATCTGGCGCAGGGCCGTGAGCACGGCCAACACCTCGGCGTCACGGCGCACCTCACCGAGGGCAGCCCGACGGCGATAGTCGTCGACCTTGACCTGCAGGCGGTGCTGAAAACCACGGGCTGAGAGCTCATCCAGCTCGACGGGCCACAGTTGGCGCCGCTTAGGAGGCAGGTCGAGGCAATCCTGCTTACGGCGATGCAGCACTAGGGGCCGCACCAGCCGCTGCAGGTCTTCCAGATGGCTGGCCCCATTCGCCTGCCAGAGGCGCCGTCCGCCCTGCTCGCGCCAATGACCCTGGCAGAAGAGTTCCTCAAAGGCCCGTTGGTCTCGGGCAAGCGGGTGGCCGATCGCCGCTAGCAGTGGAAATAACTGGGCTGGGCGGCCATTTTTCATCGGCGTGCCGGTCAGTAGCCAGATGGCCCGCAGCCGAGGATGGCGGGCTAGACGCACCAGCCCCTGGCTACGTCGGGTCTGGCCGTTCTGGGCGTAGTGGGCCTCATCAGCGATCAGCACGGTGCCGGCGGGGGGCAGGGCATCGGGCAGCCGGGCCCAGCTGTGCAGCTCCAGGTGCAGACCGAGGCTCGCCGCCTCACCCTGCCAATGGTCATGCAGACCAACTGGGGCAATCACCACGATGCGGCAGTCGGCCTGGCGCACCATGGCCCTAGCCGCAATCAGGGCCGTGAGCGTCTTACCCAACCCCATGGCATCCGCCAGGACCGCACCGCGGCGGGCCAGCAGCCAGCGCACCGCGGCGCGCTGATGGGCGAATAGGAACCGACCATCGAGCAGGGGCTGCTCCAGATCGGCCGCCGCCACCAACTGCCGGTGGGGCGGCAGGGGGGGCAGGGGCTGCTCCATCCAGGCGAGCCACTGGGCCAGTTCGGGATCCACGGGAAACCTGCCGGCCAAGGCGTGCTGCAAAACGGCAGCAGCCTCCAGGGGAAATGACCAGCAGCGCTGCCGACCCGACCAACTCCCCCGGGGGCGGATCGCCCGCAACTGGGCTTGGGTGACCGCGTCGTAGGGGCTGACTACCTCAATCTGGCCCGTCGCCCCCAGCCGCAGCAGACAGCGCATCCGCGGAAGTGCAACCGTCGACACATTGACACCCCAGTCGCTGGGGGCAAAATTGCCCCAACCGAGTCGTGCTGATGCAGGCCAGGGATGCGGTATTCCTTGAGGATCTCTGTCCCAAGTTGCGCGTCAGGCGCTGGCGCCAATCCCTGCATCGAATCACCGACCAGCACTGTATTTATTGCGGTGAGCGCTCGGAATCAATTGACCATGTGCACCCCCAGAGCCGGGGCGGGTTGAGCGTCACCGAGAACTGCGTTCCAGCCTGTCTGGCCTGCAATGGCGACAAGGGGGATACGGACGTCTTTGCCTGGTATCGGCGTCAGCACTTCTATGACCCACGCCGCTCCATGGCGATTCGTGCCTGGACAGACGGGGACCTACGCCTGGCAATGCGACTGCTGCAGTGGGTGCATCCCAGCCAACTAGAAGAACTGGCGGAGCCTCACCAGACGCGGCAGGCCTCCACACCGTTGT
>CAZKER010000182.1:0-5225 GCA_964551845.1 uncultured Cyanobium sp. | reverse complement strand
TGGACCTACCTCTGTCGCCACGGCGATGCGCAGGCCCTGTTCCAGGACGCCATCGGCGAGATCCGCGACACCCTCCCCGACCACGACCCCGTGCTGGTCTTCAGCGATCGGGTGTCCTTCCGCTATGGCGTGTGGCCCCAGTACAAGGCCAACCGCAAGAAGTACCGCAAGCCCGCCGGCTACGGGGTCCTGGTCGAGTGGGTGGCCAAGGCTGGCCCCGCCCGCGGCTGGGAGGTGGTGCGGCTGGCGGACGTGGAGGGCGACGACGTGCTCGGCATCCTCTACGAGGAAGGCGACGTGATCGTTTCCATCGACAAGGACATGCTCACCCTGCCCGGCTTGCACTTGCGTGACGGCCAGGTGCAGGAGGTGAGCCGGCTGCAGGCTGATCTGGCCTTCTACGGCCAGGTGCTCACCGGTGACGCCAGCGACAACTACCCCGGCTGCCCTGGTGTCGGCCCGGTTGGTGCTGAGAAGCTGCTGGCCGGTTGCACTGCAGAGGTGGAGATGTGGCAGCAGACCCTCGGCGCCTTCGCAAAGAAGGGTTTTGGCGAGGCCTATGTGATCGCTCAGGCCCGGTGCGCACGCATCCTCAGGGCTGGTGAGTATGACCACAGCGCCGGCACTCCCCTGCTATGGAGTCCCCCGGTAGCCTGAGGTTGATCTGCACCACTGCAGCAGTGCTACAGCCGATTGTTACTGACGAGCTGATTGCCAAGTTGCGGGGGGTTTTCCCTGACGTTCCCAGTCGGTCAATGTCCCATCGGGAGATTGACCACTGGATTGGCAACCAGGAAGTTCTCAACTACTTGGTGAAGCTGCGCGAGGAGCAGCAATCGGACCCGCTCAATCTTGAGGGGGTCCTCTGATGTGCTCCGGGGGCAAGGCCGCAACCATCAACATGCCGGACACCGGGGCCTACGACCGGATGGCGCAGATGCAGATGGATGCCATGCGCCAGCAACAGCAGGGCGCCGCGAGCTTGCAGCAGGCCGAGCTCAATTCAGCTATCCGGGGTCAGCAGTCGGCTCTCACCGAGCTGCGCGATTTCAGCATGCAGCGGGCTAATGACACCGCCGCCAATGCCGCACGGCTGGCAGCGCTGATCGGCACACCGCCACCGGAGAAGACCGCTAAGGCGCCAGTGGTGGGCAGCAACCGCAGTGACGGAAGCAAGCCGAAGGGCAAGAGCGGCCTGCGCATTGACCGGCCCGCCGCCACCAGCCAGGCCTCTGGTGCTGGCCTCAATATCACCGCGAGCTAGCCATGTGCATCGGAGGATCCAGCGCCCCACAGATCGTCTACTCCGGCCCGAGTGCCGCTGACATCGAGGCGCAAAGCCAACAGCTGCAGCAGTACACGCAGCAGTCAGCTGCCCAGCAAGAGCAGTTCGCTGCATCGTTGCGGCAGCAGATCGAGCAGACCAACGCCCAGGCCGAGAGCCAGCGCAGTCAGCTGGAACGCGAGCGCACCGCCGCTGCAGCTGACATGGCCGCCCAACAACAGGCCGCCTACTCGGTGACGACAGCAGAGGCCGATCCGGTGATGGCCCAGACAACGCAGGCGAGAGCGCCGAAGAAGAAGCCTGAGTCCTCGCTCAAGATTTCGGCTGGCTCAGTGGCGACCACTGCAGGCAGCGGCCTGAACATCGGAGTCTGACCATGTGCATCGGAACGCCACCAGGCGTGACATTTGACCCAGACATTCAAGAGGCTTTTGAGACGGCCAGCCGTGACTCCAGCGTGCAAGGGGGGCTGACGAGCACCCAGATGGTGCAACGGCAGCAGCTCCTTGACGAACAGCAGCGCCGCGATGAGCTGCGGGCCGCCAACGAGACACTTGCCGAGCAGCGCCGGGCCGAGGTCGCCCGCGTTGAAGAGGCTCAGCGCCAGGCAGAGGCTCAGCGCCAGGCAACGGTGCAGCAGGAAACCGAGCAGGCCCGCCTGGCACAGGAGCAACAGATCGGCCAGGAGCGTGTTGCCACCCAGGCAATGTCTCAGTCGATGCGGGTGCTGGGCACTAGCACCAAAGGCGGCAGCGCCCCCACGGCTCAGCTGACCAGGGGCGGCAACAGAACCAGGACCAGGGCCACGGTCGGCAGCCAAAGCCTGCGCATTGGCGAAGCCGCCACTTCTGCAGGCGCTGGCCTGAACATCGGAGTCTGATCACATGAGCTGCGCTAAACGTTATCGGGCCCTGGAGTCAGACCGCAACTACTACCTGGAGAGGGCCCGCAGTTCAGCGCGGCTGACCCTGCCCTATCTGATCCCGCTGAGCGATGAGCCCACGGCGATGGAGAACCAGACCTGGCCATTGCCATGGAATGGGATCGGGGCCCGTGGCGTCCACAACCTGGCCAGCCGGCTACTGCTGGCGATGCTGCCACCGACCGAAACATTCTTCCGCTTCACGATCGATGAGATCGAGATGGGCAAGCAGGAGGCCGAGGTGGCCGCTGCCGGCGGCACCCCGGAAGATATGGGCCGCCAGCGATCTGAGTTTGATCTGGCACTAGCCAGGCTTGAGCGGGCGGTGCTGCGCAGCATCGAGACATCAAACGACCGGGTGGCAGTTCACGAAATGCTTTTGCATTTGGTGATCGCCGGAAACGTGCTGATGTACGTCTCCGAAGACGGGCTCAAGGCGTTTCACCTGAACCGCTATGTCTGCCGGCGGGACCCAATGGGCAACCCGCTGGAGGCAATCGTCTGCGAGGTGCTGTCCGTTGAGGCCCTGCCCGAGAGCGCCAGGGAGCTGCTGGATGCTGAGGATGGCGAGGTGGCGGGGATCTTCGATGACGACCACACCCCTGAATACGAGCGCACCGTCCGCGTCTACACCCACATCCAGTGGGAGGGGAAGAAGGTCAAGTGGCATCAGGAGCTCAAGGATCAGGAGATCCCCGGCTCCAGCGGCACCGCCAGTCTCAGCGAGTCGCCCTGGCTGCCGCTGCGCATGTACCGGATCGACGGCCAGGGCTATTCACCCGGCTACGTGGAAGCCGCGTGCATCGCTGATCTGCAGACCGCTGAAGCGCTGAGCCAGGCAATAGCCGAGGGTTCGCTGGTGTCGGCCCAGGTCAAGCACCTGGTAAAACCCAGCGGCATCGCCAACGCCAAGCAGTTGGCCGAGGCCCCCAACGGCGCCTACCTGCCCGGCAACCCTGATGACGTAACCACCATCCAGGTCAACAAGGCAGCCGATCTGAACGTGGCGGCACAGGGCCTGGCGCGGATCGAAGCCCGGCTGGCTCAGGCTTTCATGCTTGCCGATGTCCGCGACTCTGAGCGGACCACCGCTGAGGAGGTGCGGCTGCAGGCACTGCAGATCGAGAACTCCCTTGGCTCCATTTACGCCATCCTCACCACCGAGTTTCAGCAGCCCTATGTGGCGCGGAAGCTGGCGATCCTGACCCGCAAAGGCAAGCTGCCCAAGCTGCCAGAAAATCTGGTGCAGCCGGTGGTGAGCGTTGGCCTGGCAGCAGTGGGCCGTGGCAACGACCTGGAGAAAACGGCCAGGTTCATGACGATCCTGCAGCAGTCACTGGGGCCCGAGGGCATTGCTACCTACGTCAACCCATCAGAGCTAATCCGCCGGCTGGCCGGTGCCATGGGCATGGACATCATCGGCCTGGTCAAAACCGAAGAACAGCTGGCCCAGGAACAGCAGGCCCAGCAGCAGCAGGCGATGGCACAGCAGGCAATGCAGGCCGGCATGGCTGACCCGCAAAAGCTCGCCAATGCCGCTGCCGTCAGCCAGCAGATGGCTGAACCCCAACCCACTGAACAAGCCCCGCAATGACGATGACCCCCGCCCCAGAGCTACAGGACATGCTGGCCCCCGGCCAGGAGGACATGATCGACGGCTTCCTTGCGGAGCTGGAGGAGGAGCAGGCCCAGCTGAATGGGGCCGAGCCGCAGGAGGGCGAGCAACAGCAGCTGCTGGCCGGCAAGTTCAAGAGCACCGAGGAGCTGGAGAAGGCCTACCTGGAGGCGCAGAAGCTGATCGGTCAGAGAGGCCAGCAACCCGAGCCAGCCGCCGAGGACCCGGCACCCACCCCCGAGCAGTACACCCCCGAGCTGGGCAAGCAGCTCTACGGCGACACCGTGGCAACGGCGATCGAGGCGGCGCAGATCAACCCGCTGGAGATGGCCCAGAAGGTGAAGTCCGGAGAGGACGTGAGCAGCTATGTCGATGCGCTGGTGAACCAGGGCGGCCTGCCCCGCGAGGTGGTGGAGACCTACCTGCAGGGGGTGAAGCCCGCAGTAACCCCGGCCCCGGCCCAGCAGCAGGGCGAGGGCCTCACCGAGGCTGACGCGGCCGAGCTGAAGGCGCTGGTCGGCGGCGAGCAGAAGTTTCAGGAGTTGAGCCAGTGGGCCGCAGCCAACCTGGAACCCCAGGAGCTAGCCGACTACAACGCGGCGGTGGAAAGCGGCAATAAAGTTGAGGCCGCCTTTGAGCTGAAGCAGCTGCAGGTGCGGGCCGGCAGCAGCGGCGAGCCGAAGCTGATCAGCGGCGGCAGCCCAATCACAGCCGACGTATTCGACAGCGACCGTCAGGCGCTCGATGCCCGCGGCAAGCAAGACGCCAACGGCCGCTACGTGTACGACACCGATCCCAAGTATCGGCAGTGGTACGACAAAACCCTTTCCAGATCAAATGTATTTCTGTAAGGTTTGCGCATGAGTTGTTCTGCACATGTGGAACTAAACGGGCCTTCCTAGGGAGATACCCCGATTTGGTGACGCAAGGGAGTAGGAGCTCGCAATCCCTTTTGGCCAATGGCCAATGCATCTCTTGAACGTTTAGGCCAAATCAAAGGAGCAGGAGCAGTTGATGCCCTGTTTCTCAAGCTCGGCATTGCCGAAGTGCTCACCGCCTTTGACCGCGAGTGCGTGTTCAAAGGCAAAGTCAAGGAGCGGAACATCAAAGGCGGCAAGTCCGCTGCCTTCCCCGTATCGGGTCGTGCCGTTGCGCGGTATCACGTCCCTGGCACCCCGATTCTCGGGGAAGGCAACAGCCCCGGCGACCGCAACGAGGAGACTATCAACCTCGATGGTCTGCTGATTGCCGATCAGGTCATCTATGACCTGGACGAGCTGATGAACTACTACGAAGTTCGTCAGGACAACACTTACCAGCTGGGCCAAGCCCATGCCCGTGAGTGGGATGCTCGGGTTGCCCGCGTGCTCTATGCCGCTGCCATGCGGACCACGGAGCCGCTG
>CAZKER010000181.1:0-1886 GCA_964551845.1 uncultured Cyanobium sp. | reverse complement strand
GCGGCCTCGATCCCCGCGGTTCAGAGGAAGCCGGCACCAGTCCAACCCGGGGATTCCTACCTGCTGGTTAATGACCGGGATGAGGACATGGAGGCCTACGACCACACCGGCCGCTTCCTGTGGAAGCTCCCCTGCCTGGCGAGGGGGCAGGGCGCTGACACTGACTGGAGCCATACCAATACCGACACCCCGCCGGGGCTCTACAAGCTGGGCCAGCTCTATACGGACTACGAGCAGAACCCCAACCCGCCCTGCTCAGATACCGCCATGGCCTACGGCTGGTATTCCTTCGACATGGAGGAGCTGGAGGGCCAGGAGGTCAAGGTAGGCCGGGGCGGGATCATGCTTCACGGCGGTGGCTCGGCCTGCGGCTGGCCTGGGGCCTGGGCTCCACAGCAACCCCTGCATCCCACCTTGGGTTGCGTCCGCATTCACAACGCCGATCTACGCGACAAGGTGCTGCCTCTGTACCGCCAGGGCACGGTCTATGTGGGGGTGTTCCAGGAAAAAAGTGACGGCTGGGCCAGTGCTGCCGCCGGCTGGGGCCTGATCGCGAGGGACGAGCCGCGATGCAAGCCAACCCAGCACCCCGGCCGCCCAAGCCGCCGTTCGACCGCGAGCGATTCGTGTTCAAGATCCTGGCGGTGGTGATCGGCACCCAGCTGCTGATCTATTCGCTGGCTGCTGGGGTCTGCGGCCAGCGGGCGTTGGAGGGCCGGCTTGTCGGTCAGATTTGCCCGGGCACGCTGGAGCAGCTGCAGGGCGGCTTTGATTCCACCCTCAAGTGCTGCTGGCTCTGCTGGGCGGTGCAGCGCTGACGCGCATGGACCGGTGAAGGAGCAATAAGTAACAGGTAGATGGATCTACCCCTTTGAGCAAGCTGCCATGGAAGACCAACGGGGACATGGATCCAAGTCAGACCTCGCCGACTGAAAGAACCTGAACGGTGCCAAGCAGCACAGATCTAAGTGCCACGAGGGTTCAGCGGCTTGGAACAGATCACAGCTCTGATGGGATTTGACACCGCTCAGGTACGCAGTGATCGAGCTGGTGGCTAATCATTGGCATCGCGATCCTCATCCTCGCGAGATTCCTTTTCCTCCTTCTTGTTCTCACCCTCGTCATCGTCCTTGGATGCGCCAAGGGAGGGCCTCTCCCGATCTACCTGGTCCTCCTCCCTATCTTTGCCTCCCTCACCGCCGCAGGCAGCCAGGAGAGCTACCAGGCTGGCAGCAGCGATGAACCGGGTGATGCGCTTCATGGCTCGTGTCAGATCTTGTTCAAACCCACTCTGGGTGCGGAACCACCTCGGATACGGCGAGCTGATGTTTTCCGATGAACTCGAGGCTGCTGCCACGCAGTAGCAGTGCCCTGATCCCATTCCGCCGGGAACTTGACCCAGTGGGATTTGCTCCGGTCCTCTCCAGTTTGAGGCCTCTCCAGTCGTCGGACCTCCGCTGGGATCGGTCCCGTCGCTGCGCCGCACCTGGAGCGAGCAGCCCTATGGAGAAGAGGAAATCACCCTCTTG
The DNA here is from genome assembly GCA_964551845.1 of uncultured Cyanobium sp. Lineage (GTDB taxonomy): Bacteria > Cyanobacteriota > Cyanobacteriia > PCC-6307 > Cyanobiaceae > Cyanobium_A. The sequence continues at coordinate 357 of CAZKER010000181.1, read as the reverse complement.
GAAGAGGAAGTGCTGCCCACCATCCGCGAGTGCCTGGTGCGGGTTGAGGAGCTCGATCAGCGGCTGCTGGCCCAGCACGAGTTGCTGGTGTTGCGCTGTGAGCTCGAAGCCAAGCGTCACGCCTTGGCCTAGGAGCCAGGAGCCAAAGGCTCAGGAGCCACAGGCTCAAGCCCTGCCGGGGCCCCAATCCCGGCTTTTTCACCCTGTTGGTTTGCTGGGGTTCAGGGTCAGCCGTGGTGCACCGCAGGGGAGAGCACTTCCCCGATGGTTCGCCCAAGCGCCAGCAGGGTCAAGGCCAAGGCAAGCGCCCGGTGGGAATTACTGAGTGCACCTTTCAGTGCCACTCGGGCGGCCTTG
>CAZKER010000180.1:0-4330 GCA_964551845.1 uncultured Cyanobium sp. | reverse complement strand
CGTCAATACCCGCTCCACTCTGGTCTTCATCGTGCCCATCTGGCGGGCATCAATAAACAGCGTTTCTCCACGACGATCACGACCACGCTGGGGCTTGTCATTCGTTAAGAACCACAGGCAAACAGGAATCTGCGTATTGAGAAAAAGTTGCCCAGGCAGCGCCACCATCACCTCAACCACATCACCACGCACCATCGCTTCACGAATCTGCCCCTCACCGCTTTGGTTGGAACTCATCGATCCATTTGCCAGCACTACGCCTGCTTCACCACCAGGGCGTAGTTTCCAGAGCATATGTTGTAACCACGCATAGTTCGCATTGCCTACTGGTGGTCGCCCATAAACCCAGCGTGGATCGCTTTCATATTTCTCCCCACCCCAATCCGAAATGTTGAACGGTGGGTTGGCAAGGATGTAGTCGAACTTCTGATCGGGGAACTGGTCTCTGGCAAAGGTGTCAGCAGGTTCTTGACCCAAATCAGCAGCGAACCCACGAATCGCCAGGTTCATCGCTGCCAAGCGCCAGGTGGTGGGGTTGCTCTCCTGCCCATAAATAGAAGCGTCATCACGCTTGCCCCCGTGTGCCTGAATGAACTTCTCGCTTTGAACGAACATCCCGCCAGACCCACAGCAGGGGTCATAGATCCGACCCTTATGGGGTGCCAGCACAGCAACCAGCGTTTTGACGACGTGAGCAGGCGTATAGAACTGACCGCCCTTCTTGCCTTCTGCGCTGGCGAACTGACCGAGGAAGTATTCGTAGACCTCACCCAGCACATCCCCTGAACGCTGGTCGTCGGCAAAACCAATGGTGGAGATCAGATCCACCAGTTCGCCCATACGCCCTGGTTCCAGTTGGGCGGCACCAAACCGCTTATCCAACTTGCCCCTCAAGGGAAGGTTCTCGTTCTCGATGGCAACCAGTGCCTTGTCGATCAGTTGACCAATATCAGGTTGCTTTGCCCGTGCCCGTAGTGATTCCCAGCGAGCATCAGCAGGCACCCAGAACACGTTCTCCTGGGTGTAGTAATCACGGTCTTCCAGTGCTGCCTGGTGGTCGGCAGGGTCATCGCCCACGAAGTTGTCAGAGTCAGGCTCGCTGACCATCAGCAGCACCTTGCCTTGTTGGGCGGCAAAGGTGTCTGAGATGTATTTGAGGAAGATCAGACCCAGCACCAGATGCTTGTATTCCGCCGCATCCATCTGGGCACGAAGTTTGTCGGCACTCGCCCAGAGCACGGCCTTGAAATCCTTGGCAGGTGCTTCCTTCTTCGCTCTGCCTCGACCTCGCTTCGGTTTCGGTGCCTCCTCCGACCTCAGTGAGGCCAGCAGATCGTCCAGACCTCCCAGGTCTTCTTCCAGTTCGTCTTCGCTTGCTTCAGCTGTGGCGAGGGTCGCTGAGTCGGTCACTCGGTCTAGTCACTTGCGCCCATCCTCGCCTACTGGACTGTGTTTTGCTCGTTATGCCGATCCCGCATGGTTCTGTGTGGATGCCTGTAGGCCTCGGCATTACTGATGCAAGTAAGTTCGCTTTGTCCAGTCACAATCTTTGCCAAGGATTAGATTACTGCCTTTCCATTCAAAGACTTTTTTCAACTTAAGGTTGAATGGGTGTTGAGTCGGGTCAAGGGTTCTGTAGTCGCCTGTTTTTATTTCTCTGTTATTTACAGGCGAAAATGGGCGTCGCAACTTTAGAAGAATTTCTCCGAAAGCGGATACGCAGGGAATGTCGTTAGTAATTAATGCATATTTGAAGCTTGGAAGAATTGATAAAATATCTTGAACTTCCTTTGTGCTTAAATGCATCAGTACATCCTTGCAAACCAATAGGTCGGCGGAAGGAAGTTCATTGTAATCCTTTGGAAGATTGGCAAAGGAAACCCCTGGTCGCGAAAATGACTGTTGATTATTTGCAATTACACTTTTAGACGCATCGATACCAATATATGTTGCGCTACCAAAGTCTAGAAATTGGGAAAACTGCCAGTCGCCGCAACCAAGATCAACGATTGATTCAATATCGTTTTGACGAATAAAGTCTTCGAGGAATATTTTGTAGGGTTGAGTTACCTCAGGGGAACTTCCGCCCCCAGAACCCTTGCCCCAATACGAATTCTCATAAATCTTATCAAAAATATCTGGATCGCCAAATTCAAAACTCATAAAAAGTCGATAAATTCTGAATCTTTAATTTAGCACTAAAGATCATTTTATAGCTGTATAGCATAACACTTGCAGAGTTTTATGGCAAAAGCTTATGGGCTTGTCGTCAACCTCTGCTGACCTAAGACCTTCCTCCCGGTCGCAGGCGCCCCTGTCGCCATCTTCGCGTTGTTCCTTCTTCTAGATCCGCCCCAGCAATTTTTGTTCGTGCCAGAGACCAGGGCGACCAGACCCAGTTAGATGTATCCCCGGTTCAGGTGCTCCATCACGCCATTTGCTGATCCTTCAGGGACCGCCTTGTCTGCTGGTGCTGCCTGCATGTTCATTGGTTGCCGTTCACGAATATTCAGCAGCGCTTACAAATCGTTGTAGGTGTTTCTCTGATCTTGTTTGCGGGGCGTTCGCCCATCAGTTTCCCGTCTGATCGGTTAATGCCCCAACCATGCCCTTTTTGCTTCTAAAATGATTTCCGAAGAAGCACTGCCCCAATTGGTGGCAATGGTTTTGAGGCAACTCTTTGATGTTCTCAATTCATCCACTGCTGCTGCTTCTCCTGCTGCTGACCGCAGCAACTGAGGTCTTAGAGCGTTAGAGCGATGCGAGTTTCATCAGTCGGCACCAACCACCTGCTGTGCCTTAGCGAGGAAGAGGTGGGTCTCCTGGTGGATCTGTGCCATGCAGGTGCCTTTTCGGAGCACATCGCCTCTTCTGCTGAACGGCGGGAGCATGTGGATGCCTTTATGTGGCAGGTTCAGCAGACGCTTTTGCCTGCGGTTCAGAAGCGATACGGCAGAAAGTCATTGAAGCGGACTGGGGCATAGGGGCGAGCGACCTACGTCGTGTAATCGGCATTGATGCGAACGTATTGATCTGAGAGGTCGCAGCCCCAGGCGACCCCTGAGCCCGGGCCATCGCCCACCACTAGGCGGATTATTACAGTGTCGTTCTGCAGATAGGAGCTGGCGGCAGAGCGATCGAAGCCCAGAGGCTGGCCAGCGGCCATCAGCTGATGCTCGCCCAGCCACAGGGCTACCACATCAGGAGCAAAGGGCACCCCGGCCCGGCCGGCGGCGGCAACGATGCGGCCCCAGTTGGGATCGCGGCCGTGGACGGCACACTTCACCAGCGAGGAGCCACAAATGGTGCGGGCGATACTGCGGGCACCGGCACCATCGGCAGCTCCCTGCACCTGCACCTCGATCAGGCAGGTGGCGCCTTCGCCGTCGCGGGCGATCGCCTTGGCCAGGTGTTGCGACACCGCCGTCAGGCCGGCCTCCAGCGCTTCGTAGTGCTCGTGGCTTAGGAGCTCTCCGGCTGCAAAGGCCAGGAACGTGTCATTGGTGCTGGTGTCGCCGTCCACCGTGATCGCATTGAAGGAGCGATCCACCGCCCGCTGCACCATCGCCCGCCACACCTCGGCGGGCACGCCCGCGTCGCAGCTGAGATAGCCCAGCATCGTGGCCATGTTGGGGTGGATCATTCCCGAGCCCTTGGCCATCCCGCCGATGCGCACGCTGCGGCCGCCCAGATCCGCCTCCAGAGCAATCTGCTTATCCACCAGATCGGTGGTGAGGATGGCAGTGGCTGCCGCGGCGCCACCCTCGGGACTGAGGGCCGCCACCAAGGGATCCAAACCCGCCAGCAAGGTGCCCATCGGGATCGGTACGCCGATCACACCGGTGGAGCAGATCAGCACCGCCTCGGCATCCAGACCCAGGAGCGCCGCCAGGGCTTCGGTGGCCCGCAAGCTGTCGATCAAGCCCCGGTCGCCGGTGCAGGCATTGGCCTGGCCGGAATTGGTGAGCACCGCCCGGGCATGACCGCCAGAGGCCGCCAGGCGCTCGGCGCAGAGATCCACGCAGGCGGCCCGCACCACCGAGGTGGTGAAGGTGCCCGCGCAAACCGCGCCCTCGGGCGCCAGCAGCAGGGAGAGGTCCGGATTGCCAGAGGCCTTCAGGCCCGCGGTGAAGCCAGCGGCCAGGAAGCCGCGGGGGGCGGTAACGCCGCCGGAGATGGGGTGCCAGGGGTGGGTCACGGGCTGCAGCTGCTGCGAACCTGAGCATGGAATAGCGCCACACCCCTTCTCAACAGCCATGGTTGCTGCACGCCGCATAGGCCTCACCGGCGGCATCGCCAGCGGCAAAAGCAGCGTGGGCCGGCTGCTGGC
>CAZKER010000179.1:0-1569 GCA_964551845.1 uncultured Cyanobium sp. | reverse complement strand
GCTCGGCCCCGGCTCGCTGGTGGCCGTGGTCTCCGGGCCGGGCAGCGCCATCGATCGGGCCGAGCGGGAGGCAATTGAGGCCGGTGTCAAAAGTGGGGCCCTGCGCTGGGTGGTGGCCACCAGCTCCCTCGATCTGGGCGTCGACTTCCAGCCGGTGGAGCGGGTGGTGCAGATCGGCTCAGCCAAAAACCTGGCGCGGCTGCTGCAGCGTGCCGGCCGCAGCGCCCACAGCCCCGGCGGCACCTCCCAGGTGCTGTTCATGCCCACCCATGCCCTGGAACTCCTCGAGCTGAGCGCCCTGCGGCGGGGCCTGGCCGCCGGGCTGGTGGAGGAGCGCCACCCGCCGCACGCCCCTATCGATGTGCTCCTGCAGCACCTCACCAGCCTGGCCTGCGGCCCGGGTTTCGAACCCTCCCAGCAGCTGGCGGCGGTGCGCACCGCCTGGAGCTACCGCCAGCTCAGCAACGACGACTGGCAGTGGTGCCTGCGCTTTCTCGAGCACGGCGGCGACTGCCTCGGCGCCTATCCCCGCTACCGCAAGCTCGAGCGCGAGCCCCTCACCGCCGGCACCAACGAACCCTTTCTCTACCGGGTAAAGGAGAAGACCATTACCCGGCTGCATCGGCTCAACATCGGCACGATCACCGCCGACCGCGCCGTCACCGTGCGCTTCGTGCGCGGTGCCGTGCTTGGCCATGTGGAGGAAGCCTTCATCGGCCGGCTCAAAGCCGGGGATGTGTTCTTTTTTGCCGGCCGCCAGCTGGAATTCGTGCGGCTGCGGGAGATGACCGCCCAGGTGAAGGCCACCACCAAAAAGAGCTCCACCGTGCCTGCCTGGGCCGGTGGTCAGATGGCTCTCTCCGATCTGCTCAGCCAGCACCTGCGCGCCGAAGTCGACCGCTGTGCCCGCGCCCTAGCGGGAGAGGCAAGCCTCGACAGCCCGGAACTGCAGGCGCTCGAGCCCCTGCTGCAACGCCAGGCCCAGCTCTCCCGCCTGCCGAAACAGGATGAATTTCTGGTGGAGGTGTGCCGTAGCCGGGAGGGCAGCCATCTCTACGCCTATCCCTTTGAGGGCCGCTTCGTGCATGAGGGCCTGGGCTTTCTCTGGGCATGGCGCCTGGCCCGCCAGCAGCCCAGCACGATCACCGTTTCGGTGAACGACTACGGCTTCGAGCTGCTGGCACCCAAGGGCTACCCGTTTGAAGAGCTGTTCAATCTCCACAGCGATGCCCTGCTGGAGCGCACCAACCTCGAAGCCGATCTGCAGCAGGCCATCAACCTCTCCGAACTCTGCCGCCGCCGCTTCCGGGCCATTGCCCAGATCAGTGGGCTGGTGCTCAACGGCTATCCCGGCCAGGCCAGATCGGGCGGGCAGCTGCAGATCAGCGCCGCCCTGCTGTTTGATGTATTCAGCAAACACGAGCCCCACAATCTGCTATTGGCTCAGGCCCGATCTGAGGTACTGCGCGAACAACTCGACCTACCCCGAATCTCCGGCGCCCTGCAGCGGTTGCAGCGCTGCTCGCTGCAGCTCGAATGCACCCCCAGGCCGGGCCCCCTGGCCTTTCC
>CAZKER010000178.1:0-2604 GCA_964551845.1 uncultured Cyanobium sp. | reverse complement strand
CCCCTGCCCCGTATGCGGACGCAACACCGACGCTGATTGCGAGACGAAACCAGATGGCCGCGTCTTCTGCCATCGCGGTGGCACCTTCGCCCCGCCGCCAGATGCCAGACATAAAAGCGATGTGGTGCCCGGCGCTGATGGCCAGCAGTGGGTCTTCCTAGGTGACAGCAACCTAGGCAAGGCCATGTTCAAGCCCGAAGAGGGCAAAGGCAAGACCAAGACCCACCTGCGCGTAGTCCAGTCGGTATCTCAGCGCCTGCTGGCCCGGCTGCCCGACGGCGCCAAGGTGCCCGACCTGAACAGGGAGAGGGCCACCTACATCTACGGACCGAAGCAGGAGACGAGACGCGCTCCCGATGGCAAGGGCGGCAAGGCCATCAGGCCCTGGCACTTGAAGGGCAAGCAATGGGACTGCAGCGGAGGCCCTGACCCGTGGCCCCTGTATCAGCAGGAGCTGGCTGTCAGCACCGCCAGCGGCGCCGGCTCGACCTGGCTCCTGGAGCTGGAGGGCGAGCGGTGCGTCGGCATCGCAATGGCCGCCGGGCTAGTGGCGATTACCCAGCCAGGCCACAACCACACGACCGAAGCCATCACCGCCCGCTACGCCGCACTGCGAGCCATGCGCGTGTTCAACGTCTTCTACGTCGAAGACAACGACGCCGAGGGCATAAAGAAAGGAGCCAAGCTCCGCGATTGTGCCGCCGCAGCCGGGCTGCAATTCGTCTCCGTCAATGCGGCAGAGGTGTGGCCTGGTATCCCTGAGAAGGGCAGCATCGACGACGCACCCGGCACAGCAGCCGAACAGGTCGCCGCGCTGGAAGTTGCGCTACATCGGGCACGGATACAGGCGCCCGCAGCAAAGGGCCAGGAGCAGCAGCAGCCGGCGCAGGAGCCCCCTTTCCGCATCCTCGGGTGGGGCACCAAGCTCGACGCCATCTGGGTACAAACCGGCAAAGCCGGCGTAGTGGCATCCATCCCGCCATCTAAGGGTGGCTTGCAGCGCATTGCCCCGCTGCCCTACTGGGAGGCCCGTTATCCCAGTAGGGAGGGCGCAAATTGGGATTCTGCAATAAGCAGCATCTGCGAGCAGGCCCACGACCTGCGACAGGTATTCACCCCCGATCGAATTCGAGGTCGTGGCGTGTGGCTCGATAACAACCGGGTGGTGTGGCACCTCGGCAACCGACTGGAAGTGGAGGGCCAGCAAGTTGCACTCACGCAACTGCAGGGGACCAGCTGGACATATGCCAGCCTGCCGGCGCTGGACATAAGCCCAGACGAAAAGCCGCTCACTGATGAAGAAGGCGCCGAGATCCTCAGGCTGATTCACAATCAGATGCAGTGGACAAACCCAGGAGACGGTCTGCTGATCGCCGGCAGCATCGTGCTGGGGAATATCTGCGGCGCCCTCGATATTCGCCCTGGGCTCCAACTCACCGGCCCTTCTCAGGCTGGCAAGTCAACAGTAGAGCGCGGCATTGTTAGGCCGCTACAGGCTGGCCTAGGCGTGAGGCCATCCGGTGCCACTGAGGCAGGAATCAGGCAACGGATGCAATCCGATGCATTGCCGGTTGTGATCGACGAGAGCGAAGGTGAAGCAGCAAAGCAGCGTGAAGGCCACCTCAAGCTTCTACGGCTCAGCTTCGACGGACAGGAGCTGATCAGGGGCACAGCTGGAGGACAGGCCCTGACCTACACCATGAGGTCTTCGATCACCCTTATCGGAATCAATGCAGCGGTGCCAACCCTCGCTGATCGAAACCGGCTGGTAGTGGTTCGCCCTTGCAAGATGCCGCCCGACCAATGGGCCGACTTCATGCGGCAGCGTGATGCCCTAATCACGGTGAAGACTGGGCAGCGCCTAATCCGGCGCAGCGTTACCAACCTGAAAGCACTGCTGGCCAACATCAACACGTTCCAGGCTGTGGTAGCCAGCTCAGGCCTGGCTGACCGATCTGCCGAGGTCTACGGATCGCTACTAGCCGGTGCTCACCATCTGGCCAGCACCGCCGTACTGGAGACCCAGGAGGCCCTCGACTGGCTCGACAGCGTTGGATGGTCTGGGATTGACGAAGAGACAAAGGATGCAATCGCCAGCGACGCCGAGGGCAGAGACTGCCTCGATCACCTGCTTGGCCATTCCATCCACTGGAAGGAGAGCGCAACCGGTACCGCCGACGTGCGCGAGCTGCTCACCACGGTGAGAACCAGCCCAAACGCAGGCGACGCAAAGAAGGCCCTAGGCCGACTGGGCCTGAAGTTCGATACAGCCCTGGGCCTGGTGGTGAGCAACGGGACTCGCGTCTTCACCGGCACCAAGTGGGCCAACGGTGCTCACCGTGATCGGCTCTTAGAGATCGAAGGATCTGATCGTGTTGAGGGTGCTGTTTGGTTTGCTGGTGGCGGCGCCCACAAAGCCGTCTTCGTGCCGACCAAGGAATTGGCGCTCACCGATTTAGACGCCTAACCGCTACCCAGATCGCAGGCCCTGTCTGGACTCTGAAGGTCTGGGCAGGGTTTTTCAGTGTCTGGCAATTCCTAACCGATGGCCATTCCTAACCGGACGCCTAACCGGGCTGGTTAGGCGTGATCGCTTGCAGCGCA
>CAZKER010000177.1:0-3115 GCA_964551845.1 uncultured Cyanobium sp. | reverse complement strand
CGCATTGGCCTGGATGTTGTAACGGGCCCACTCGGCCGCCATCGTCTGGGTGAGTAAGTTGAGTCCCCCCTTGGAGGCCGAGTAGGCAGCATGGCCCACAGGGGCCAGCACAGCAGCAACCGAAGAAATATTGATAATTTTGCCGCGTCTCTGCTTGATCATTTCTGGCACCAGCCTTTGTGAAAGCAGATATGGTGCACGCAAGTTGACGGCTTGGGTCGCCTCCCAGTGTTCAAGAGTTGTGTTCAGCAGGTCTTCCACAAAAACGATTCCGGCGTTATTGACAAGGATGTCGACTGTGCTGAGCAGCTCCAGCGCCTGATCAGCCAGCCGATGCGTCTCTTCAATGCTGCTCAGATCAGCCAGCACTGGATGGCAACGATGTCCAAACCGTTCAACCACCTGTCGAGTGTTCTCGAGGCCGATCGGATCGCGGCCGCTAATCACCAGATCAGCACCTGCAGCAGCTAATAAAGACGCGATCTCTGCGCCAAGGCCGCGCGACGCGCCTGTAACTAGGACGCGCTGATTGTTGAGGCTGAAGCGGCTGCCGTTGAGGTTCATGAAACTCATTTGACTCTGAGCATAGTGATACACCGCCTTCCTGATGCAGTCGGAGCTAACGCTCTAGGCAGCACGGAAGGTCGTCGTCAACCAGAAACCTCGATACCAGCATCAGGTATGTCGTGGGTGGGAGAAACTGTCTGTTGCAAGACAAATTGTCTGTTGCAAGACAAACATGACTTACTCCGGAAATGCGGTGACGAGCCTTGGCTGTCTGGAATGATCGCGGATAAGCCAGTCCGTTCTTAATGGTCTGGATGCTCCGTTGGGAGCCTTCCTCCAGTTCCTCGGCCATGGGCTTGCCAGGCAACAGCCAGCCCAGCCCCCGCGCATCGATCGGGTGCCACTGCTGCGCGTGGGCTGGTCAGAAGGAGTCTTCCGTCTGGCCGGCGAAGCTGCCGGCGTAGCTCTCGCTGCCCTGCAGCTTCTGGAACACGAACTGGCAGATCGCGGTGCCGGGGTATACGGCCAGGGGAGCAGGGCCGAAGTTGCTCATCTCCAGCACCTGCTGGCTGTCGATCCCCGGCCCCATGAAGGGGGCGCTGATGTGCACCATCAGGCCGAGGCGCGCGAAACGGCTGCGGCCCTCCAGCCAGCCGCACAGACCGGGGCCGAGGCGCAGACGCTCCTGGGTGATGCCCAGCACCGTTTCGCCCGGCATGATCAAGATGTGCTCGCCCAAAGGCACCTCGATCTTCTCGGTGAGCTGCCGGTAGTCGGTGTGTTCGCGCACCTCGATCACCTGATGCACCTTGCGGAACACGCGAAAGGTGCGGGCGAGGGTGAGGTCCAGCGAGGCGGGGCCCACCCGTTCGGGAACGAAGGGCGTGATCGCGATCCAGCCCTCCTGGATCGCCTGCAGGATCGCCTCTCTGCCGAGAACGGCCATGAATGTCCCTGGGTGTGGGCGGTTGTGGATTGTCTCAGGCGGCTGCTGGGCCAGCTCAAGGGAGCGGGTGAGATCGCGGGGGAACACCACTCCAGCGAAATGGCTGTAGGGGATCGGTCTGCCGGGTCGAAACGAGGAGGAACCATCGCTGCAAACCCTATTGCGCCCTCTGAGGAAGCAGGCGCCCATCCACTGCCGGAGGCAGAGAGAAGCATGGATCCTTTCTGTTGCCCTGCACCGGGTCACGACCCCCAGCGGCAAGCGCGATGCTGTTTGCCTACGCGAGAGGTCGCACCGACTTCAGCGGTTCGTCAGTGAGCACCGCCAGGCACAGCATGGTCGCCGGCACGGAGAGACCGAACCCCTGCTGCAGCGGCCACAGGCCAGCAGCGGCATGAGCGCGGAAAGCAGCACCGTGCGAAGCACCGCTACGGGGCTCAACCAGCAGGAGAACTATGGGAAGGACACCGCTTTCGCCCCCAGGTCAAGCGTGCGGGACTCCAGCACCTTCAGCCGCAGCGTGCGGCCGAACAGGACGCCCCGGGCACGCTCCTGCAGCGGCTGCAGGGAGGGAAGGTCCCCCTCTCCGACCAGCAGAAGGTTCACCGATCCATCCGCCGTTTCAGCATCGACCGACATCAGCTGGTAACCGGAGCCCTCCAGCCAGTCCTGGGCCAGGGCATTGGTGCGGGCGGCGATCTTGTTGGAGATGATCAGGCGATGGCTGGTGATCGTGAGTGGGATGGCGATGATCAGCAGGGCGATGACGGCAACCAGCACGGCCCGCCGCCTGGCCCGCGGATCGAACGGCGACAGGGCGACCTGGCGGAAGCCCATCACCGCGAACACCAGGGAACCGGTGAGAAGGATGGCGACGTAGTTCGTGCCGAAGAGCAGCAGGCTGCCGGAGGCGAGGCCCGGTTCGCCGGCCGCGAACAGGATGCCGGCATTGGCCAGCGGCGGCACCAGAGACACCGCGATCGCCACGCCGGGCAGGGTGTCGGACACGTCCTTGCGGGCCAGGGCGAAGGCTCCGGCCAGGCCCGTCATCAGCGCCGCCATCAGGTCGAGCAGATGGGGCGCCGTGCGAATCATGATCTGCTGGATCGCCTCCGGCTTGGTGACCTGGGCAATCGGCAGGGTGAGCAGGAATCCCACCGCCACTGCCGTGACGATGCCCACGAGGCTGACGACCAGCGTGTTGCCGATCGCGCGCTGGTCGCCCACGCTGACACTGAACGCCAGCCCCATGATCGGCAGCATCAGCGGCGCCACGACCATCGCCCCGATCACCACGGCTACCGAGTCGCCCAGCAGCCCGTAGGTGGCGATGCAGGCCGCCAGCACCAACAGAACGATGAACTTGAATAACTTCGGCCCCAGCCCCGGGCCATCGAAAACGAGCGTGTCCCGTACCCGTTCCACCTCATCGAGGGAGACGGGCCCGCCGTGCAGAAACTCCGCCAACGACCTGGACGTGAACGAACCGGTGGTATTCGAGCGGGCCATCGGTGGGGCGTGCCGCCTGCAGGCGAATGCTGGCTTCAGACCCTAAGAGGCTGCTGAAAATCCCATCCAGCCGCGGGAGAATGACGCAACGGCACTGAGCGGATGCGAGGCCACCAGGAGAGGACCGGCCCTCTGTTCTCCTACGTCTCTACC
>CAZKER010000176.1:0-15319 GCA_964551845.1 uncultured Cyanobium sp. | reverse complement strand
TTCCGTTGAGTATTACGGCGCTGAAACGCCGCTTAAATCGCTCGCCACCCTCTCCACCCCTGATTCCCAGACGATTCAGATCCAGCCCTTTGATGCTGGTTCGATGGGCCTGATCGAAAAGGCCATCTCGATGAGTGACCTGGGCCTCACCTGCAACAACGACGGCAAGGTGATCCGGATCAACATCCCTGCCCTCACCGAAGAGCGCCGCAAGGATCTCTGCAAGCTGGCTGCGAAGTACGCCGAGGAGGGCAAGGTCGCCCTGCGCAACGTGCGCCGCGACGCCATCGACAAGGTGAAAAAGCAGGAGAAGGACGGCGATCTCTCCGAGGACCAGAGCCGCGACGAGCAGGAGAAGGTGCAGAAGCTCACCGATAAGTTCATCGCTGAGCTGGAGAAGCATCTGGCCGATAAGGAAGCTGACATCCTCAAGGTGTGACCAGCTCGCCGGCCGGCGTCGCTGATGTTGTGGTGGTCGGCGCTGGCGCTGCCGGCGGCGCCGCTGCTTTCCACCTTGCCCATCACGGCTTGAAGGTGCTGCTGCTCGATAGGGCCAGCTTTCCCCGCTCCAAGCCCTGCGGAGGCGGCATGGCGGCCTCGATGCAGGAGCTGTTTCCCTTCGATCTCAGCCCTGCCGTTGATTCGGTGATTGATCAGGTGCGTTTCACCTGGTGCTTGGGGGATCCGGTCACTGCGGTGCTGCCTGGTGATTCGCCTTTCTGGATCGTGCGCCGCTCTGTGCTCGATGCTTATTTGGTGGAGCAGGCCCAGGCCGCCGGGGCCACCTTTCTCACTGGCGTAGCGGTTGAGAGCCTGCGGCGCTCAGGGGATTGCTGGCAGCTGCAAGCCCGTGGTCCCAATGCAGAACCTCTGCAGCTTCAGGCCCGGGCCGTGGTGATCGCCGATGGCTCCAGCTCCCAGTTGGCGGCCTGCCATGGCCTGGGTCCAAGCCAGCCCCGGTATGCCGAGACGGTGTCGGTGGAGGTGGACTGTGCGGTGAGCGACCCAACTACCGCCAGGTTTGAATTTGGCCTGGTGCGCCATGGCTTCTGCTGGACCTTCCCCCGCAAGGGGGGCTACAGCATTGGCGTGGGCACCTTCATTGGCCGTGATCCCGCCAATGCCGAGGCGGTGCTTAGCCAGCTGCTGCCCAGCCTGGGCCTGCCGCCGCAGGCCGGCGAGCGCCAGCCAGGCCGCCTACGCATCTGGGATGGCCACCACCCCCTGCACGGCCAGGGTGCCAATGCCGGCTTGGTGGTGGTGGGGGATGCCGCCTCCCTTTGCGACCCCTTCCTGGCTGAGGGCCTACGGCCCGCCCTGATCAGCGGCTGCCGGGCCGCCGAAGCGCTTATTCCCTGGCTGGCCGGCGATGGCCAGGCCCTAGTGGGCTACACCAATCGAATGCGGGTTGAGTGGGGCAACTCGATGGCCTGGGGCAAGCGGATCGCCCAGGTGTTCTACCGGGTGCCGCGGGTTGGATACGAGCTCGGCATTAAGCGGCCCACAGCTCCCCAGCGGATCGCTCAAATCCTCTCTGGTGAGATGGGCTACGGCGACATCGCCCAGCGGGTGATTCGGCGGCTGCTATTTCAGCGCAGTTGAAAACCAGATTCAGATCTTGGTGCAGTCCTTGAGTTGGCGCAGGCGCTGGTCGATTGATCCCAGCAGCTCAATAGCAAACATTGGCGATTCCTGCACAGCAAACAGAAACTTCTCCCGGTTCATCACCAGCACCTTGCAGGGGGTAAGGGCCGTGGCATTGCCGTAGCGGCGGTGATCACTTGTCACCAGGGCCCCTGCCCCAAACACATCGCCGGCATTGATCTGTTCGTGACCTTGATCGCCGTTCCAGCTGAGCTGGACCGATCCTTCCAGCAGGCCAAACATGCAGTCGCCGGCCTCGCCAGAGCTGAAAATCAGTTCGCCGGGCTCGAGCCTGACCACCTCACCATTGCTGGCCAAGGCGCGCATGGTGTCGAGGGCATTCACGGGGCGGCGGCTCAGGTGCGGACTATCAGTGTGGCCCACGTCGGTTAAGCCTGGTTCAAGCCAGCTCCTACTAGGGCAGCCCCCAGACCTCCCTTGATATCTTCCGGTGCAAGCCTCCCATCTTTATCTGTGTCGAGGGCATCGAACACCGCATCGCTGCCCAACCATTCCTCGCGGGTGATGCAGCCATCGCCATCTAGGTCGTTGAGCAGGAAGATTTCGTGAACGGCATGGCCAAAGGCTGCTCCACCTTCCAGTTCGGCAAGGCGATGGGCCAACTGGGCCTCCAGGGTTTCGATCGCCTTGCAGAAACCGCGAATGCCCTCATCCAGTTTCTCCGTGGCCATCGGATCGGCGGCCAGCATCTGGCGGAAATGTTCTTCGTCCAGGTGGATCTGGGCGTCGGTGGGGGCAGGGTCGAAGGGGTTGAGCTTGCGATCTAGCTCGCCATCGGTGTGGCGCAGCTGATCAAGTAGTGCTGGCGAAATAGTGAGCAAGTCGCAACCCGCCAGCTCGATGATCTCTTCGATGTTGCGGAAGCTGGCCCCCATTACCTCGGTCTTGTAGCCGTAGGTCTTGAAGTAGTTGAAGATTTGGGTCACGGAGATCACGCCGGGATCCTCCGGGCCGGGATAACCGTCGCGGCCGCTGCTCTTTTTGTACCAATCGAGGATCCGCCCCACAAAGGGAGAGATCAGGGTGATGCCGGCCTCCGCGCAGGCGACGGCCTGGGCGAACCCGAAAAGGAGGGTCAGGTTGCAGTGGATACCCTCCCTCTCCAGTTGTTCGGCGGCGCGGATGCCCTCCCAGGTGGAGGCAACCTTGATCAGTACTCGGTCATTGCTGATGCCGGCCTGGTTGTAGAGGCCTATGAGTTTGCGGGCCTTGGTGATAGTTGCCTCGGTGTCGTAGCTGAGGCGAGCGTCAACTTCGGTGGAAACGCGGCCCGGCACGATTTTGAGGATCTCCTTGCCGAAGGTGATGCAGATTTCATCGAGGGCCTCGCGCACCACCGCATCGGCGCCGGCATCGGCTCCCATCACCTGGCGCGACTCCTGCAGGGAGCGGTCGATCAGGTTTTGGTAGGTGGGGATCTGGGCTGCCGCCAGGATCAGGGACGGGTTGGTGGTGGCGTCGCGGGGCGTGAACTGCTTGATCGCGTCGATGTCACCGGTGTCGGCCACCACCACGGTCATGGCTGCGAGTTGGTCGAGCAGGTTGGCCATTGGCTGGATGAGGGAGGCAGATGGCGGGGCATCAGCCTTGGTTGCATCCACGCTAGCCAGTGTCTTCGGGTAAACCCAGCAGCGATGGCGTTCCTTGAGGGAACGGCCACAGGTGCCTAGGCGCTGGGTTTTGTGGCTGCTTTCTGCAATTCCTTGGGGCGGGAAGGGGGGATGCGCTCGAGCACCAGCAGGGCATCGATGATTTGACGGGCCACCGGCGCTGCCACCGTGGAGCCGTAGGTATTGCCGCCCTTGGGCTCATCCACCACCACCAGCACCACGTAGCGGGGATCGTCGATAGGTAGGTGGCCCACAAAGCTAGTGATTAGGGCACCCGGGATGTAGACACCCCGCTCGGCCTTCTGGGCAGTGCCGGTCTTGCCGCCGATTCGGTAACCGGGAATCTTCATGCCCAGGCCGCTGCTGTTGTCCACCACCGACTCCATCCAGGCCATCACAGTGCGGGTGACGCTTGGATCGAGCAACTGAAGACCACTGCCGCCAGGCGCGCTGGCCAGGGCATCGCCGGAGCGCAGGCCGCGGGTGATGTGGGGACTGACTAGGCGTCCACCGTTGGCCAGCATGGCGTGCAGTTGCAGCAGCTTCAGCGGGGTAAGAGAAAACCCCTGGCCAAAGGCCGCAACAGCCGGTTCGATCGGCTGGCCGGTGAAGTCCTTGCGCGTTTTGAGCTCGCCGGCCACCGCCCCAGGCAGATCAGTATCGGGGGTTTCATCAATTCCCATGGTGCGCAGCCAATGCCAGAAGCGATCGCGCTTCACTTGGGCCATCGCCTTCACCATGCCGACGTTGCTCGACACTTGCAGCACGGTGGGGAAATCGATCAGACCGTTAGCCCGTTTGTCGTGGTTGAAGATTGGCCAGCCGCCGATGCTGAGTTGGCCGGTGTCGGCAACGCGACCATTTGCCTCAATGGCTTTTTCCTGCAAGGCCAACGCCAGGTTGATCGGCTTGAAGGTGGAGCCCGGTTCGTAGAGGTCTTGCACAGACCATTCGCGGAAAAGCCCTGGATTGAATGCCCAGAACTTATTGGGGTCATAGGTGGGGGTGGAAGCCAGCGCCAGCATTTCGCCGTTACGCACGTCCATCACCAGCGCGGCGCCGCGCTTGGCATTCCACTTCTTCACCTGCTTAACAAGGGCCTGCATCGCCACCTGTTGCAAACGGGCATCAAGGGTTAGCTGCAGGCGCAGGTCGTCGCCGTAGAGGGAGCCGGCCGTCAGGCCGGCGGGAAGGGGGGTGCCATCGGCGCCGCGGCGCATTTGCAAGGTGGTCTCCTGGCGCTTGAGATCGCTGTCGCGGCTCTGCTCCAGCCCCGCCTGGGGCACCCGCTCCAAGTTGAGGAAGCCAACCACGTTGGCGAACAGGGGGCCCTGGGGATATATGCGGTGCGGATAGGCCTCCAGATCGAGGCCACTAATGCCCAGCTGCCGCACCCGCTCGGCGGTTTCGGGGTCTAGGTCGGTGCGCAGCTTCACCCCACTGGGCCGTCCGGCCATGGTTTGGAGTAGGGCTGGCTTGGGCCGGGCCAGTACGGCCGCAAGCTTTTCGGCTACCTCATCTGCCGTGCGGATCTTCTGGGGGTCGTCGCCCGGGAAATTGAAATAGCGGGGGTGGGCCCAGAGCGTGAAGCGCTGCTCATCGAGGGCAACTAGGCGGCCATTGCGATCGACGATTGTGCGCCGCTTGCCGATGGGCTTGGTGGTCTGGGTCTGGATGGCATGGGCCCGGGTCTGCAAGTTGGTGGCATCCACCACCTGGAGCCAGGCCAACCGTCCCGCTAGGCCGACTAAACCAACACAAAGCAAGCCATAAACAGCTAGCAGGCGTCCGGCGGGCACCGGTTGGATGGCCACAACCCGTTGCTGGGAGCTGCGAGGGGCCCTAATCGGACCGCGCTGACGGCCGCTGCTCATCGGAGTGTTGCCATCAGTAGCCAGTCCGGATTTGGCGCAGGGGCAGGCTGCTTAGCAATGGCAAGCCGGTGGCACCTGAGGCGGCACTGGGGGCAGGCAGGTAGATGAGTTTCTCGCTGCTGGTGGGGACTAGCCAACCAGGACGCTTGACTGCGCCGAGATGATGCTGTTCCAGCAGGGCGGCTGATTCCTGAAGCTTGTGCTCCAGCACTTGGGACGACTCCAGTTGCTGATAGCTGACACCCCACTGGTTTTGCCAGTGAAGGGTTAGGGCACTGAGGGCAAGCATGCAGATTCCCAAACCAGCCAGGGTGCCATCGGTGGCCCGGTGCAGGTTGGTGATCCAGGGGACGCGGCGTTCCAACTTCCGGCCGGAGAGCGAACCCTGAATGAGTTGCAGGGTGCGTCGCTGCAGCCTGCGACTGGGATTTGCTCCAGCTGTCACGCTGCGGTCGGGAGCCTGCCGGGGCAAAGGGGAGGCAACCAAGGGAAGGGACCTAACGATGTGCGATTGAACCACCCTTGGTGCGGGCCAGCAAGGGCCGGCAAGGAGTCAGCTTGCAAGTAACAACAAATTGGCAAAGGTGAGGCCATTCCAGAGGCTGTGCATCAGCACGCTGGCTCCGAGCCGTCCGCTCTGGAGTCGCAGCCAGCCCAGTCCCAGCCCAAGCACGAAGAGTGGTGGCAGTTCCCCCAGGCTGAGGTGGGCGATGCCGAATAGCAAAGCGCTGATCACCACTGCAGCCAGCCCCCCCCACCGCTGGGCCAGCACCGGCAGCAGCACCCCGCGGAACAGGGTTTCCTCAAATAGGGGTGCCAGCACCAGGGCTGTGATGGCGAAGCAAAGTAGGGCAAGGGGATTGGCGCTGTTGAGTACCAGCTCAAGCAAGGGATTGCTGCCCCCGGGATCGCCCACCAACCGCTCCAGCACCCATCCCACCAGGGCCACTAGGGGCAGCACCAGCAATACCTGCACAACGGCCCGGCGAAGCGCGCTGGCCAGCGGTCGCCAGTGCCACTGCAGCCAGCCCCCCTGGGGCCGCGGAGCATGGGGGCGCAGCTGGCTCCACAAAAGGACCAGGGGAGCTGTCATCAGGCCGCTGTAGAGGCCCAACACCAGCAATCCCTGCTGCAGGGCCGGCTGGCTGGACAATGGTTTGAGCAGCCCTTGCAACAGGGGAGTCAGTACCAAGGGCATCACCAACTCCCCCAGCACCACGAACCCACCAGCGATCAGCAGGGTGACCTCTGCCAGGTTGAGGGGTGGACTCACCAGGGGGGGCGGCGGAGCTGCCTTGCCGCGCCAGCGCAGCCAAAGCTCACGCAGCAGTAGGGAGGAACCCAGCAGCAGCAGCAGCACCGGCACCAAGGTGGTCCCGAGTAGCCGCAGCACCGCTGCTTGCTGGGCGAGTCGATCTTCACAGTCCGCTAGCGGGCCTCCCAGGGCCTGGCAGACCAGTTGACGGCTGAGGGGGGTCAGGGCCCAGCCATTTACCAGTGGCTCCAGTGTTGCGAGCTCAAGCTCGGCAGGATCCAGGCTGGATGCTGGTTCCAGCAGGGCCGCTAGCAGGAGGCGCTGCTCAGGCGGCACTTGCTGGTTGAGTCCCTGCAACCGCTGGCGAGCCGCAGCCCCCTGGCCGGCCTGACGCTCCAGCAGGGCCAGCTGCAGTTGTTGCTGAGCTGCTGGTGGCACGGGATCTTCGTCCACCTGTTTCTGCAGATCAAGGCGCAGGGCCTCGAGGGGCTGGGCCCCGGTTAGGGCTTGGCGTAGGCCGGCTGGCAGGGCAGGTGCTGCTAGGGCCGTCAGCTCCTGTTGCCGCAGCTCCAGGGAATTGCCCACAGACGGGCGTTGCAGGCTGTCCACCAGGCCACTGATCCAGAGCAGGCCACTGAGCACCAGGCTCAGCAGGGCAAGTCCATTGGTCCATCCAGAGCTCTGGCGGGGTTGCGGGGGGGGACTGGCGTTCAAACGCAGGCCCTCCAGGGCGCACCGTTGTCGGGATTCTGGACTGCACCCCTCCCATACGATGGGATCAGAGCAGCGACGAGCCCGTGCCCCTCCGGATTGTGTTGGTGCGCCATGGGTTGAGCAGCTTCAATGTGGAGCATCGAATCCAGGGCCGCGACGACCTGTCGAGCCTCACGGAAAGCGGCCAGAGCCAGGCCTGTGCCGCCGGAGCGGCTCTGCAGGGTTTGAACTTCGCTGCTGCCTACAGCTCTCCTTTACGCCGCGCTGCCGACACCGCTCGACTGCTGCTGGCAGAGCATGGCCAGGGCCTGGTTGCCGAACAGGCAGAAGGGCTGCTGGAAATTGATCTGGCTCCCTGGAGCGGCCTGCTGCGTCAGGAGTTGAGGGAGCTCTATCCCGAGCAGGAGCAGCAGTGGCGCCAGGCCCCGGAGCTGCTCGAGCTGCAGCGCTCAGATGGCAGCCCCTATCTGCCGCTGCAGGAGCTGATGGACCAGGCCCAGCAGTTCCGCAATCTGCTCTTAGAGCGCCATGCCGCCGCGCTTACTGGCGATCAGGCGCATCCCCAAACCGTGCTGGTGGTGGCACACAACGCCATCCTGCGCTGCCTGTTGCTGGCACTGCTGGAGCTACCCCTCAGTGGCTTCCGCCGGCTGCGGGTCGACAACTGTTCCATATCTGTGCTCAATGTCAGCCAGGGCGGCGTCCAGGTGGAGTCGCTAAACGGTTTGGCCCACCTGGGTGATCCCCTGCCTGCTAAGGGTTCAGGTCCCCGCCTGCTGTTGGTGCGCCACGGCGAAACCGACTGGAACCGCGAGGGCCGCTTTCAGGGCCAGATCGACATTCCCTTAAATGCCAACGGCCAACTCCAGGCGGAGGCCGCTGGCCGCTTCCTGGCCCCGGTGACTATTGATCGCGCCTACACCAGCTGCATGGCCCGACCGCGCCAGACGGCCGAGGCGATCCTGGCTTGCCATCCCGGGGTGCCACTCACCAGCAGCACTGGCTTGGTGGAGATCGGTCACGGCCTGTGGGAGGGCCGCTTGGAGCAGGAGATCGCCGAGGGCTGGCCTCAGCTGCTGGCCGACTGGAAGCGAGCCCCCGAGACCGTGCAGATGCCCGAGGGGGAGAATCTCCAGGAGGTTTGGGACCGTTCCCTGGCGACCTGGGGACGCATAGCTGCCAGCCTTCGCGCCGATGAAACGGCCCTAGTGGTAGCCCACGACGCGGTCAACAAGACCATTGTCTGCGGCCTGCTGGGCCTGCAACCCGCCGACATCTGGGCCATTAAGCAGGGCAATGGCGGTGTCACGGTGATTGATTACCCAGAGGGCCCGGCCGGCCGGCCGGTGGTGGCCGCTATGAACCTCACCCAGCATCTTGGAGGCGTGTTGGATCGCACCGCAGCAGGTGCCCTCTGAGTTTTGACGCGCCCCCTCTGGCTTCACCAGGTTCAGCTGCTAACCGGCCCTGAGCAGCCGATTAGCAATGCAGATGCCCTGATCGATAGCGGTGGCGAACTGCTCCTTTGGGGGGACGGTGCCAGTCAGCGCGCCCAGAACCTCGGCCTTAGCCCCATCGACGCCCGATCTTGGCTGTTGGCCCCAGTGCTGGTCGACGCCCACAGCGTGCTGGAGCAACCTTACGGAGGACGGGCTGAAGATCTGGCCAGCCTTGCTGCCGCCGCTGCTGCCGGCGGCTACGGCACCGTTGCCCTGTTGCCCTGGGCCTCGCCCTGGCGCGACCGACCGGAGCGGCTCGGCCTCACTTGGGCTGAGCCGCTGCAGTTGCTGCTCTGGGGCAGTTTCAGTTTGGAGGGTGCTGATCAGGATCTGGCCCCCCATGCCGATCAAATAGCTGCCGGTGCCATTGGTTTGGCCTGCGCTGATCTGCAGCCACCCCTGGCTTTGCTGGAGCGGGGCCTGCTGCTTGGGGAGATGGGCACCCGGCCCGTATTGGTAGCCCCCCGGGATGCCAGCCTCAGTGGCGGAGGTTTCGTGCGCGAGGGGGTCGAAGCGCTGCGGGCCGGCTGGCCCCCCGATCCGGAGCTGAGCGAAACCCTGCCGCTGCAGAGCCTGCTCAGCCTGGCCCAATCCCGGTCCGCTGTGGCGCTGCGCCTGATGAATCTCTCCACAGCCGCCGGTGTGGCGCTACTTGCCCAGGCCCCTCGGCGGCCCCTGGCCAGCGTTAGCTGGTGGCACTTGTTGGCTGATAGCGGCAACCTCGACCCCACCGAAGAGGGCTGGCTGCTGCGCCCCAGCCTAGGAACCCCCGCTGATCGCATAGGTCTGATTGCTGGGCTAGAGCAGCGGTTGCTCACCGCCATAGCCGTGCACCACCTGCCTCTCGATGCGGAAGAGCAGCTGCTGCCCCTCGATCAGCGGCGGGCCGGAGTGGCCGGCCATGGCTCCCGCCACGGGCTGGTGCTGCCGCTGTTGTGGCAGGAGCTGGTGCAGCGCCGCGGTTGGAGCGTCGAGCTGCTCTGGCAGGCCCTGAGCTGGGGAGGCTCCGAGCTGTTGGGGCTTCCTCCCGAGCAATTGAGTCAGGGCTCTCGCCGCTGGCTGTTGTTCGACCCCCAGCATCCCTGGAGCTGGGAGCGGGGGGACTCCCTGTCGATGGCAGCAAACCAGCCCCGGTGGGGCCAGTCCCTCTGCGGGGCTGTGCGTGCTACCGGCCTGCAGCCGGCTGATCGCTGGAGCTTGTGACTCCAAGGGCGCCCGTCTGGTTGAAGGGGTAAAAACGCCAGAAGGCCCGACCGATGATTTCGCTCTGGGGCAGGAACGCCCCCCCAGGCCAGAAGCGGCCATCCCAGCTGTTGGCGCGGTTGTCCCCCAGGGTGAGCACATGACCTGCTGGAACGACGGCGTTCAGGGTTCGGCAAGGCCCCATACCCTGGCTGTCTACCGGGCAATCGCCCTTGACATAAGGCTCCACCAGCCGCTGGCCATTGATGAAAACATGACCCCGTGGATCCACTACGACCCGCTCTCCAGGCAGGGCTACGACCCGCTTGATGTAGGCGTCGCAGGCGGGATTGGCTACCCCGGGCAGGCTGCCTAGGAGCGGCAGGTTCACCAGCAAGCAGCGCAACGGATTGCGGCTTGATCCAGCTGCCAGCACCGGGTCAAAGCGGTGGGGCGAATGGAATACGACGATCTCGCCTCGACGGGGCGTGCGCTGGCGGTAACTCAGCTTTTCCACCAGCAGGCGATCCTGAAGCTGCAGCCCCGGCAGCATCGAACCCGAGGGGATGTAGCGAGCCTCCACCAAAAACTGGCGAATCCCAAGGGCCACCGCCAGGGTGACTAAAACGCTGCGCCAAAAGGCCCAAGGGCTCTCCTGGGGGGGCTGTTCAGGGTGTGCATCGGAAGGGCTAGGCCGCCCTCCCTCCTGCTTGGCAACCTGACCATTCTCTGGACTGTTGGAAGGGCTCAAGACCTCAGATCTCCTTTGTTCAGGTTCACCGAACCGGACACGGCAGATTAGGCACAACAACCATCCCGCCAAAGCCCATGGCGTCCCCTCGCTGGCAAGAGCGCACCCAGTCGTCATCGACCGAGCCAGCGGGCCGTTGGGCGTTGGGCTGGGACCGCTTTGTGGCGGTGTGGGCCAGCGTCAACCTGCTGTGGGTCGCCTTCGACATCACCTACGTGCCGCTGCGCACCTTCTGGCTGCAGCGCAACCTTTATCCAATCCCCTCGGTGCCCCTGGTGGTGCACCTCACCGTTATCCCGGATGTCACCCCTCTTATTGACCCGATCAAGGGCATTGAGCCCCATCGGGAAACCCAGGCCTACCTACAGCATTTCCGCCAACTCGATGCCGCCCTGCTGGCTCTGCCGGCCGGCCAGGCACCCCAGCCCAGCCAGGTGGCCCTACTGAATCGTCATGCCCAACTCACTGCCCAACTGATCGACGGCAATCCCTTCCTGGCCTCTGATGCGTCCGGAACGCTGGAGAAGATCAAAAATCGCCTGCGGCAGCGGGCCGACCGCGATTCCGCCCGCCAGGCTTCCAGCCTGTTGCTGAGTCCGGCCCGGATACAAGCCAGCGGCTGGAGACAGGAACGGCGCTTCTGGAACGACCAGGTGCTGCCGCTGGTGGCCACCAACTACTGGCGCTCTATCGATGAAAACGGCCGTCCAACCGACCATTTCTGGCGAATCGACCTGCTGCTGTTCCAGAGCGTCTTCGCCCTGGACATTCTGCTGAGGCTGATCCGCCTACGGCGCCGGCTACCTGGGCTCAGCTGGGGTGATGCCCTGTTGCGCCGCTGGAGCGACCTACCCCTGCTTCTGCCTTTCTGGCGCTGGTTGCGGCTGGTGCCGGTATTGGAGCGTCTACAGACCTCCGGCCTGGTCAATTTCGAGCCGCTGCGGGCCGTGGTGAGCCGGGGGGTTGTGGCGCTGCTGGCGGTGGAGCTGTTTGAAGTGCTGTCGCTGCAGATCCTTGATGGCACCCAGGGCTTGATTCGTTCACGGCGCTGGCCCCAGCGCCTGCGCGCCCTGCGCAGCCATCAGAGCGTGGCCAGCAGCAGTGACGAGCGGGCGGTGGTGGAGCTGGTGCGGATCTGGGCGCCATTGCTGCTGAGCCGGGTGGCCCCGAAGCTCGCACCGGAGCTGCAGGGTTTGCTGGGGTACACCTTGCGCCAGAGCCTCGACCGCACCATGGTGCCAGGACCGCTGCGCCAATTGCAGCCGCTGCTGCAGGTCGAGACCGGCATCAGTCGCCAACTGGCGAGCGGCATGGTCGACAGCCTCCTTGAGCTCTCCCGCAGCACCGGAAACCAGCTTTCCCGCCGCGACGACGTTCAGCTCGACCTGCTGCAGCGCTTCATCGACCGCTTCTGGGAGGAATTGGCCGCCGCCCTCGAGAACGGGCCAGCCCTAGAGCGCTCCCAGGAGCTGCTCTGCGCCCTGATCGACGGTGCCAAGGGCACTTACCTCAGCCAAATCAATCGAGCCGGCATTGAGGCCCTCATACAGGAGCTCGACCAGTTGATGACCGCCCCAGGCCCAGCTAGCCCAGAAGATCCAGCCACTCCTGCTCCTTGAAGCCGGTGAGGATGCGCCCGTTGTCGGCGATCAACAGGGGTCGCTTGATCAATTTGCCGTCAGCGGCCAGTGCTGCTAGGGCGGCTTGGTCGTCCATTGCCTGCACTGCGGCGGCTCCCAAGGCGCGATAGCTCAATCCGCTCGTGTTGAACAAGCGCTGACGTCCCAGCTGGGCCAAGGCCTGCTCCAGTTCGCCGATGCTGGGTGGCTGCTCAGTGATGTCGAGCATCTCAGCGGCGAAATTTCTGGCAGATAGCCAGGCGATCGCCTTGCGGCAGGTGCTGCAGCGGGGATAGCTGTAGAGCTTCATCCGGGGCCAAGGGTCGGGGCGGGCTAGCCGCCTATTTGATGCCGATCAGAGACTTCAGAGCTCCCACCAGGCTGTTTGAGCCCTGGCCCACGGCGTTGGTCGGTTTGGTGCGCACGGTGACGTCGCCGTTGACGCTGGTGCGGCAGCTGAGACGGAAATTGGCGGGACGATCGGAGAGGTAGACCTCCTCGACATCACTGCGGGGGGAAAGGTTTTGCATGCCCTCCAGTACCTCCATTACGCAGGTGCCGCACTGGCCGATGCCACCGCAGTTGTTGACGTTATTGAGACCTTTGTAGGGGTTGATGCCCGCATCCAGGGCAGCCTTGCGGAGGTTGGCACCTTCGATGCAACCGACCGTCTGGCCTTCCTGTTCGAAGCGGATGGTGGGCACGGTCGAGCTGGGGGAATGGGCGCCGATCAACTTAGGTCACGCCCGTCCCAATGCCTAACATTTGAACCTCCGCCAACGAGCTGTGTCAGCGCCCCTCGGTTACGACCTGCCTCTTGGTTATGACCTGATAATCCAGCAGCTGATTCCTGGATACGCCAGCCTGGCCCGTTTGGCGGTGGCCTTGCTGGCTGCCTCTCCCCGGGCCGCTATTGCCGGAGCGGGCGTGCTGGTGGCGGGCTGCGGCACCGGCGCCGAACTGGTTGAAGCCCGGGCTCAGCGCCCCGACTGGCAGCTCACCGCAATCGATCCCTCCGCCGAAATGCTGGCTGCGGCCCAACAGCGTCTTGGTGTCGAGTCGATCAGCTGGCGTCAAACCACGGTTGAGAACCTCAACGCCGACGGATGTTTTGCTGGCGCCTTGTCCGTGCTGGTGCTGCAGTCGTTGCCAGACGATGGGAGCAAGCTTGCATTTCTTACGGCCCTGGCCCGCAGCCTGGAGCCTGGTGGCCAACTCGTTTTGGTTGATTTGATGGCGCCGGAGCGATCACCTCTGCAGAGCCAGGTGGAGGCTGCCTGGATGGGCTTCCAAAGGGCCAGTGGCCTCGATGCCGATACGCACGACCTGGCACCCCTGACCCAGGGCCTTCATCCCATTGGCGAAGCGCGGTTAACGGCTCTGGTCAATGCGGCTGGCTTTGGTGATCCTGCCCGGATTTTTCAGGCTCTCGGCTACGAGGGATTTCTGCTGCAGCGCCGCCCCTGAACTATCGAAGCTCGGTGCCGGGTTGGAGAAGGGCCTTCCTGCGACCACCATTGCCAGTGGTACCACTGCCGTGGTCAGGGCGATCAGGCTGCCCAGCAGGCCTGAGAGGGCTTGCGGCCCCTGACTAAATGGATCATCTCCCTCATCGCCAAGCTCACTTTGGAGTTCACTCGCTTCGGTCAGTTGGGCAGGGGAGGAGGGTTGGGAATCTCGGGGAACAGAGTCCATAGCAATCGGAATGGGCGCATACACGCACCGCTTCCACTCAAAAATTCAAAGGAACTCGGATAATTCTTGCACCAATGGTCTTGGATTGGGGATCGATTCGGTCCGGTTTCCTAAACAAGTAGTGCTTAAGTTCAGGCGGCAGGGCGGGCGCCTTGGTCGTATTGATCCCGCCGGGCACTCAAGTCTGCGGGGCGGCCATCAAAATGGTCTAAGCGCAGGCGGATCGATCTCAGCTCTTCGAGGATCGCTCCGAGCAATTGTTGGGTCGCCGTGGAGGGTGAGTTGAGTACCTCCACCGTCACTTCCTTGATCCGCAGAACGTCTCGGGCGAAGCGGGCTACCTCATTGGGGTGGAACATCAGCGGATCCTTTTGATCGCTGCGGTATTCCGGATTCAACTTGCGGGGGTTGAAGGGCGGATTGAGGTTGCGCGGATCGGTGTTGGTATAGCGATATACCGATGCTCTTGAACGGTTTAGTGCTCTTTGAACCTCATCAATGCCGATCAAACCCTCGGCTGTTTCGCTGGCTGCCGTATCAACAGGTTCGATCTGAGTGGCAAGCCCAGCAGATCCCAAAATTCCCCCTAGCCCATTGACCGAACTAGGATGGGGAGGCATGAGACAGCTCTTGGACTAACGGGACAGAAGCGTGAACATAGCAGGGGATTTGGGCCTTGGTAGCAGCGGTGTTCACCCATCAACCTGATCCCCCGCATGGGGTGTAGGTGATAGGTTCCGGCCTCTTCGAGTTCCTCTGCCATGCGCGTCTCCCGCCTAATGCTGGTGACGCTCCGCGATGATCCAGCGGAGGCCGAGATTCCTTCCCACAAGCTGTTGCTCCGTGCTGGCTACATCCGCCGGGTGGCCTCGGGTATCTATGCATATCTCCCCTTGATGTGGCGCGTGCTGCAGAAGGTTTCCCGGGTGGTGCGTGAGGAAATGGACGCCACCGGAGCCCTGGAAACACTGTTGCCCCAGCTGCAGCCGGCGGAGTTATGGCAGCGCAGTGGCCGCTGGGCCGGCTATACGGCCGGTGAGGGCATCATGTTCCACCTGGAGGATCGTCAGGGGCGCGAACTGGGGCTGGGGCCTACCCATGAGGAGGTGATCACATACCTGGCAGCCGATCTGTTGCGTTCTTATAGACAGTTACCCGTCAATTTGTATCAGATACAGAGCAAATTTCGCGATGAAATTCGTCCCCGCTTCGGGTTGATGCGTGGTCGCGAATTCATCATGAAAGATGCCTACTCATTCCATGCCGACGAGGAGTCCTTGCGGCAGACCTACGCCGCCATGGATGGCGCATACAGGCGAATTTTTGCCCGTTGTGGACTGAGGGCCGTTGCGGTCGATGCTGACAGCGGCGCCATTGGCGGATCGGCCAGCCAGGAATTCATGGTCACGGCAGAGGCCGGAGAAGATTTGATCTTGGCTAGTTCTGATGGCGCCT
>CAZKER010000175.1:0-14151 GCA_964551845.1 uncultured Cyanobium sp. | reverse complement strand
GCCATCGCGATCGTGTCGCTGCTGGGCCTGATCAACACCGTGGTGATGGCCGCCCCGCGCATTTTGTTTGGCCTCAGCCGTGATGGCCTGCTGCCGAGCTTTGTTGCGGAAGTGAATGGGGGCGGCACGCCGAGCGCTGCCCTGCTGCTCACCAGCACGGCCGCCGCGGCCCTGGTGCTGGCCGGCTCCTTTGAGCGGCTGCTGGCCATGGGCGCCGTGCTCTACGTGAGCCTGCCGCTGGCGGGCATCGCCGCCCTGGTGGCCCTGCGCCTGCAGGAGCCCGAGCTGGCCCGTCCCTTCCGCACCTGGGGTTATCCCGTAACCCCCTTGCTGATTACGGCGGTGTCTCTGGCCTTTCTGATCGGCAGCGCTGCCAACGACTGGCTCAACAGCCTGGCCGCCCTGGCCCTGGTGGCCATGGGTCACGGCGTCTCTCTGTTGGCGGAGCGACGGCCCGGAGCAGGGGAGAAGGGCTAAGCCGCGCCTTCCAAGCCCTCCATCCAGCGCCAGGCCAGCCGCAACGTGTCCGCATCACCGAGGTTGCCGGGAAAGGTGAGCACCGGCAGGGGCGCCGGTAGAGGCGCCGGTAGGTCAGCCAGCACCAGCGAAAGCCCGGGCAGCAGCTGGCCTTTTAACTCGACCGCCGCCAGAGCCAGACCATCGGCCAGCAGGGTGTGGGTGGTGATGCCCCCCTTGCTGATCAGGTAACCAAGCTGGGGCGCCAGGGCAGCAGCCAGCCGGGCCATCAGCGACGCCAGGGCGTCCCCCAACCGGCGGCGCTGCGCCGCCGATGCGCAATGGAGCTCACCCCGGCTGGTGTACAGCACCGGCGTTTGCCCCTGAGCCAGCACCCGCCGCAACTGAACCAGCCAATCGGCCTCCAGGGAAGCCAGCAGGGGCTCAGGCAGGGGTCCCTCCAGCAGCCGCGCCAGCTTGGCGACGGGCAGCTCCAGTCCCACGCAGCGGGGCTCCGCCAGCAGCTGCGCCAGCTGGGCATCAGCCAGGGGTACGTGGGAGCCCACCAGCACCAGGCCAGGTTCGGGGCGGCGCAACCGGGCCAGGGCAGCGCCAGCCAAAGGCTGGGGCGGTAGCGCCGCTAGAGCCTGGATCCAGCTGGCAGCCGACTGGGACAACACCGCCCGAGGCCAAGCCTGGCGCACGACCCCGGCCAAGGCGGCCAGTTGCTCGGGCCGCTCCCCGTCAACCGCCACCACAGGGCCGCCATCGATGGCCGCCAGTCGCTCCGCCAGGGCCTGGCCGCCATCACCCACGGCACGATCCAGCTCGGCGCCCATCAGGCGTTGCACCTGGCCAGCGGCGATGCGACCACCGCTTTTTTCCTCCACCCAGGTAGGTAGATCGCTGCTGACGTAGCCAAACAAGCGGTCGCGGGCGAAGGCGGTCTCATGCACGGGCTGGCCGTGCAGGCGATGCACCCCGCCCACGGTGGTGCGGCCCCCCTCAAAAAAAGCCGGGATCAACAAGGTGGCCGCAAACGGGCCGAGCTCGGCCGCGATCACCTCCACCTCCAACGGAAAGTGGCCCCGCAAGGTGGAGTCGCCGCGACTCACCAGCCACCAACGCTCAATGCCCACCAGCGGCAGGGCAGAGGCCAAAGCCCGGCAGATCTCACGCACCCGCTCCGCGGCTGCTTCCGGCGCAAGGGCACGGGTGTTTGCCAACAGAAATAGCAGCGGCGAAGGGTGCCGCAGCCCCGCCTCCAAGGTGGCGGCATCCCAGCGCAACAACAGCGGACAGCTGTGCACCGTCTGAGAGCCGGTGGGGTCATCGTCGATGACGATGATTTTGGAGGAGGCGGCCATGGCACCATCGTGCCGTGATTACTCCGGAGCCCGGTGAGCTACAGGAGCTGGTGCGCGAACTGCACCAGCAGGCTGCGCCCTGGCAACCGGCCGGCCTGGGCAGCCGGCTCAGCTGGGGGCCCCCAGTCAAGGGCGCCAGCGCCACCGTGAGCTGTAAGCGGCTGAGCGGCATCGTTGAGCACAGCTCAGGCGATTTCACCGTGACGGCCCTAGCGGGCACGCCGCTGCTCGAATTGCAGGCCGAACTGGCCCGCCACAGACAATGGCTAGCCGTCGACTGGCCCTGGGGCAGCAGCCCTGGCGGCTATGCCAGCGGCAGCCTGGGCGGCCTGGTGGCCAGGGGCCTGGCCGGCGGGCTGCGTCAGCGCTACCTGGGCGTGCGCGACCAGCTGATCGGCCTGGAGTTGATCCGCGCCGACGGCACCCGCGCCCGCGCCGGGGGCAAGGTGGTGAAAAACGTGGCCGGCTACGACCTGATGCGTTTGATGGCGGGCAGCTGGGGCTCCCTGGGCCTCATCAGCAGCATCACGCTCCGCACCATGCCGGTGCCCCCCCAGCGGCGCGGCCTGGAGCTGAAAGGGCCGCTCGAAGCTCTCGGCCAACTGGGCGCCTGGCTGCTGGGCTCGAACCTCAGCCCGGAGCGGATCGACTGGTGGCGCCCTTCTCCCCCGCAAGGGGACGACACCGGGCTGCTGATCAGCCTGGCCAGCATCAACGCCCACACCCTCGAAGAGCAGATCGCCTACATCGCCGCCAAGGCCGCCCACCTGGGAATTACGGCCCAAGCTCTGGATCCGGCCGAACTCGAAAGCCTGGTTGGTGAAAGCCAAGGGCCTGGAGCTGGCGCCAGCGACTGGTTGCTGCGGCTAGCGGTGCGCCCCAACCGGACAACCGCCCTGCTCGCCGATCCAGCCCTGACCGGATTGCCGGTGGTCATGGGCGTTGGCAGTGGCATCGGCCTCGCCTGGGCAGAGGCCACAGCCTTGCCGGCTTACCGGGTAGAGGCGCTGCGGCGCCGCTGCAATCAAAGCGGCGGTTACCTGACGGTGCTGCGCCAGCCCCCAGGGGGCCAACTGCCGGCCTGGTTGGATGCCCCATCCAGGCCAATGATCGAGGCGATCAAGCGACAGTTCGACCCGAAACAGCAACTGTCGCGCGGTCGTCTGCCGGGAGTGCAGCCGTCCCGGGGCTGAGGCGAGCGATCCAATCGAGCAGGGCGGCGTTCACCTGGTCTGGCACTTCATCGTGGGGACAGTGACCCGCTTCGAGCACCACTTCGCTGGTGCCTGCCGGAGCATGGCGCTGAAAAGCAGCCCGCCGGCCCACGGCATTGATCCAGGGATCGCGGATGCCCCAGAGCAGCAACAATGGACAAGCCAGCTGGGCAAACAGCTCATCGAGGGGCTGACCGCGGGGAATATCAAACACGGTGCGGAAGACACCGAAGGCACCCGGATCCAGCGAGGGCCGCCGGATCGCCTCCACCAAGGCTTCATCGACGTTGGTCTTGTCGACATACACCTGGTTAAGGGTGCGGCGAATAGTGGCCGGCCGGCGCAGGTTTTCAAACAGCAACCGCTGCAGCACCGGACTCTTGAGCAGGGCACCACCAATGGTCTGGCGGGTGATCGCACCCCAGCCCTTGGGCGGCGCCTGCTCATCGCTGAAGGGCCCAGCCGCATTCAGCAGCACCACCCCGGCTGCCTGCTCCCCCAGGGCCGCGCCAGCCGCCAGGGCAGAAAAACCGCCGAGGGAATTGCCCGCCAGCACCGTCGGTCGGCCGATGCGCTCGGTCACGTAGGCAGCCAGCTGGTCGCGCCATAGGGCGCCGCCGTAGGGCAGCTCGGCGGGCTTGGCGCTGCGGCCGAAGCCAAGCAGGTCTATGGCGTGCACTTCATGGCGCTGGGCTAGGGCGGGAATGTTGTGGCGCCAGTGGTCCGTAGAAGCACCAAAGCCATGCACCAGAAGTAACGCGGGGCCCTCAGGCTCGGCAGGCGCTGCCGCAATCGCGTGCACCGGATGGCCGGCGTAGCTCCAAGGCTCGGTTGCGGACACGGAAGCCAACACGATGCATCCAGGGTGGTTGATGCTAGGTAGATCTGCGGCGCGCCATTGCCCCTCACCAGCCCTGACTGGAGCCCCTTCCTGCCGGGAATCGCCCTGTGGGCCCTGGCCCTGTACCTCCCCTTGAGCGGCCCCCTGGGGCGCCTGGAGGAAGCCCTGGCCGCGGGCTCCCTGCCGAGCGCTGTCCAGCAGGTGATGTTGGTGCTCAGCAGCCTGCTGCTGGCCCTGGCCATCGGGGTGCTGGCCGACCTGACCCTGAGCTGGGCCCTTGGCCCCGACTGGGCCAGCAGCCTCGGCCTGATCGCCGCGGGCTGGGGGCTTTTTACAGCACTCGCCAGTCGAGCCAGGGAAGACGGGGAATGATTGCCGGTGTGCGGGCCCGGTAGGCGGCGTAATCGGGGTGGGCAACCTCAAGAGCCCGTTCTTCGCGGCGCGCCTTGCCCCCCAGCACGGCCACCAGGGCCAGCAGCAAGGCCAGATGCAGCAGGCTGCCCAGGGCCAGGCTCACCCCCAGCGAACAAAGCAGCACGGCTTGATAAAGGGGGTGTCGGCAACGGCCGTAGGCGCCGCTGGTCACCAATGGGGCTCCAGGGATCGGATCAGGCAGGGGTGTGAGGCTGGAGCCCAGCCCCCAAAACGCCTGGGCCGCCAACAGCAGACCCAGCAGCAGCAAAAGGGCACCGGCTAGTGCCAGCGGCAGGGGCCAGGCGTAGCCCCAGGCGCCGGGGGCAGGCCAGGGCGGCAGCAGGTGGGCGGAAATCAGGGCCAGCTGGGCGAGCAGCCACCACTCGCCATGGCGGTTGTCGAGCCAGCCCCCCCAACTCAGGCCCCAGCACTCAGGTTGGAATTTCGGCAAGTGGATCAAGATCCGGACCTCCAGCGCTGCCACCCAGCACCAGTCTGAGCAGGATCGGCGCCAGGAAGGTGGTGCCGATCACCATCAGCAAGATGGCGGCCTCAAGCGGCTTGGTCAGCAACCCAGCCTGGGTACCCAGACCCAGAAAAATCAGGCCAACTTCGCCACGGGGCATCATCCCCAGGCCCACTACCAGCCGGTTGGTTTTTTCCTTGCTCACGTAACTCCAGCCGGCGGCCACCTTGCCGGCAATCGCCACCGTGAGCAGGAAGGCCGCCACGATCAGCCCCTCCCGGTTTTCGGGATTCATCGGATTGAGCACCGAGAGATCCATGCCCGTGCCAATCAGCACAAAGAAAATCGTGGCAAACAGGGCAACTAGGGGCTTAACGGTGTCCTGGATCGCATGGGTGTGCTTAGAAGAGCTGAGAATCAAGCCTGCAGCGAAAGCGCCAAGAGCCGCTTCCAGGCCGATCGCCTGGGCCACAAAGCAGCAAAGCGACAACACCACGAACGCCGCCACCACCACTTCGCCAGGGGCTTTGAGCTGGTCGAGCAGCCAGTCAAAGCCGGGTGCGGCCGTGCGGCTCAGGAACAGGGCTGCGGCCACAAACACTCCTGCCGCCGCAACCAACTTCAGGATCGGGCCGACGCTGAAGCCCTCGCCGCCAGCCAAGCTCACCACCACGGCAAGAATCACGATCCCGAGGATGTCATCGAGTACGGCCGCGCCGATCACCGTCTGACCCTCGCGGGTGCGCAGGAACTTCAACTCACCGAACACACTGGCGGTAATGCCAATGCTGGTTGCCGTCATCGCCGCACCCGCAAATATCGCGGGGATCAGGGGCACATGGAAGAGGTAAAAAAGGCCCGCGGTGCCGAGGGCAAAGGGCAGCACCACTCCGGTTACGGCCACGGTGGTGGCTTGGGCACCGACTGCCACCAGCTCATCGAGCTCGCTTTCCAGTCCTGTGAGGAATAGCAGCGCAAACAGACCGATCTGGGAGACCGCCTGCAGATTCGGGAAGGTTTCGGCATAGATCTCCTGCACCGTTTCCGGTGAGAGATCTGCCAGAGAGCTGAGCAACCCCAAGCCCCAACTGCTGAGTTGGACCTGGGTTTCGGGCGGCACGATCAGATGTAGACCAGAGACGCCAATCAGAACGCCAGCCACCAACTCCCCCAGGATCGTGGGCAGCTGCAGCCGCACCATCAGCTCTGCCAGCAGCCTGGCCGCCACGAAGATCACCAAAAACTCCCCCACCGAAATAAGGGTTTCAGCAACTTCGGCTTGGTGACTGCCGATTTCAAGCAAAAGCGCTGGCAGAACCATGAAACGGGTGGGTGCGCAGTGGTTGAAGGCGCGACCTTAAAGCCACCCCCATCAACGTGTTCGGACGCTGATCTCTATTCGGGCGAGGGGTTGAGATTTAGCAACCGTCGCTACGGTCCGAATATTGAGCTAGCTGTGCGGGCAATGGCGGAAGAGCTGCAGCGGCTTGATGCCTGGTGGCGAGCCGCCAACTACCTAGCTGCGGGGATGATCTATCTCCAGGACAACCCCCTGCTGGCCGAACCGCTACAGCCCGCCCATATCAAAAGTCGGCTGCTGGGTCACTGGGGCTCGAGTCCGGGCCAAGCCTTCATCTGGGCCCATGCCAATCGGGTGATCCGGTCCCACGACCTCGACATGATTTATCTGTCTGGTCCGGGCCATGGCGCCCCGGGGGTGCTGGCACCCACCTACCTCGATGGCTCCTACAGCGAGATCTATCCAGACAAGTCGACAGATGCTGCCGGCATGCAGCGCTTTCTCAAACAGTTTTCCTTCCCCGGCCACATCGGCAGTCACTGCACGCCCGAAACGCCAGGTTCGATCCATGAAGGCGGCGAGCTGGGCTACGTGCTTTCCCACGCCTGCGGGGCGGTGTTCGACAACCCAAGCCTGATCGCCCTGGCCTGCGTCGGCGATGGCGAGGCGGAAACCGGGCCCCTGGCGACCAGCTGGCACATCAACAAGTTTCTCAACCCGATGAGCGACGGCGCCGTGCTGCCGGTGCTGCACCTCAACGGCTACAAGATTGCCAACCCCACCCTGCTGGCCCGCATTCCCAGGGAGGAGCTCGCCAGCCTGATGCGCGGCTACGGCTGGGAGCCACTGTTTGTGGAGGGCAGCGAGCCGATGGCGATGCATCAAGCCATGGCCGCCGCCATGGACAGCGCCATAAACCGCATTCAGGAGGTGCAGGCGGAAGCCCGCCGCAGCGGCGATCCCACCAACGTCAGCCGGCCCCACTGGCCAATGATCGTGTTGCGGTCCCCCAAGGGCTGGACCGGACCAGCGGAGCTAAATGGCAAAAAACTGGAAGGCTTCTGGCGCAGCCACCAAGTGCCCCTGCCCGATCCCAAGCGGGACCCAGCCCAGCTAAAACAACTTGAGGCCTGGCTGCAGAGCTACCGCCCCGGGGAACTCTTTGATGGGCAAGGCAGCCTGATCCCAGAACTGCGGGCCCTCTCGCCAAGCGGCCAGCGCCGCATGGGCTCCAATCCCCATGCCAATGGAGGGCTGCTGCGCCGCCGCCTGCACCTGCCGCCGGTTACTGACTACGCCGTGCCCGTCGAGCAGCCGGGCCAACACGAGGCCGAAAACACCGCTCCCCTGGGAGAGCTGCTGCGCGATGCCATCGCCCTCAACCCTGACTCCGTGCGGGTGTTCGGACCGGATGAAACCGCCTCCAACCGGCTGCAAGCCATTTATGAGATCAGCAAAAAAGTATGGATGGAGGAATTTCTGCCGGAAGACCTCAACGGCAGCGAGCTCTCCCGCAGTGGACGCGTTGTCGAGATGTTGAGCGAACACACCTTGGTGGGAATGATGGAGGGGTATCTGCTCACCGGCCGCCACGGCTTTTTCCACACCTATGAGGCCTTCGCCCATGTGATTGCGTCAATGTTCAACCAGCACGCCAAGTGGCTGGAATCCTGCATTCACCACGCCCCCTGGCGCGCGCCGATCTCCCCATGGAACTGCCTGATCTCCAGCACCGTGTGGCGCCAAGACCACAACGGCTTCACCCACCAGGATCCTGGCTTCATCGATCTGGCCGGCAATAAGAGCGGCGAGGTAGTGCGCGTCTATCTACCGGCAGATGCCAACAGCCTGCTGGCTGTGGCTGAACAGGCGCTACAGGAGACAAATGTATGCAACATCATCGTTTCTGACAAACAGAAACACCTGCAATATCTGACGCTGGAACAGGCCCGAGCCCACGTGGCCAAGGGCATCGGCCTATGGAGCTGGGCGAGCAACGACGATCGCGGCACCGATCCCGACGAACCCGATGTAGTGATGGCCTGCGCCGGCGACATCCCCACCAAGGAGACCCTGGCCGCAGTCGAAATCCTGCGGCGTGAAATCCCCAATCTGAAAATCCGGGTGCTCAATGTGGTGAAGCTATTTGCTCTCACCACTCCGGGCGAACACCCCCACGGACTTAGTGATCGCGACTTCGATAGCCTATTCACCACAGACCGTCCGGTGATTTTTAATTTCCACGGCTACCCTTGGCTAATCCACCGTCTCACCTACCACCGCACCAACCACGTCAACTTCCACGTGCGCGGATACAAGGAGAAAGGCAACATCAACACCCCCCTAGAGCTGGCGATGAACAATCAGATCGACCGTTTCAACCTGGTGATTGATGTGATTGACCGAGTTCCAACCCTTGGGTCCCGCGCAGCCCATATCAAAGAGCGTATGAAAGAAGCGATCTTGGCCAACCGTGCCCACGCCCATGAACACGGCATGGATGCGGAGGATGTCACCAACTGGCGATGGAATCCACCTCCTGCCGCAGCCCATGCGGGAGGATGCCTCCAATGAGCGACCTCCAACCCAGCAACCTGCGTCTGCCCACACCGGGCTGCTACGCCGATCCGGATCGCAGTGGCCTGACCGCCGAAGACGTGTTCGACGGCATGACCGAGCACCTCTTCTACACGCTCGGCAAGCTCGCACCCACGGCCAGTCGCCACGACCTCTACATGGCCCTCAGCTACGCGGTCCGCGACCGGCTGATGACCAGATACCTGGCTGGCATTGAGGCCCTCAGTGCCACCCCAACCCGGGTGGTGGCCTACCTCTCCGCTGAATTTCTGATCGGGCCCCAACTGGGCAACAACCTGTTGATGTTGGGCATCCAGCAGGAAGCGGCAGAAGCCTTGCGCCGTTTCGGCATCAATGACATCAACGAGATCCTCGACGTCGAGGAGGAGCCCGGCCTGGGCAACGGTGGCCTAGGTCGGCTAGCGGCCTGCTTCCTGGAATCCCTGGCTTCGCTGGAAATCCCAGCCACCGGCTACGGCATCCGCTACGAATTCGGCATTTTTGACCAGCTGATTCGCGATGGCTGGCAGGTGGAAATCACCGATAAGTGGCTCAAGAGCGGCTGGCCCTGGGAGCTACCCCACCCCGATCAAGCCTGCTTCGTGGGCTTCGGCGGCCACACCGAGAGCTACCGCGATGAGAACGGCACCTACCGGGTGCGCTGGATTCCGTCAGAACACGCCATCGGCATTCCCCACGACGTGCCGGTGCTGGGCTACAGGGTGAACACCTGCGACCGGCTGCGGTTGTGGCGAGCCGATGCCGCCGAATCGTTTGACTTCTATGCCTTCAACAGCGGCGACTATTACGGCGCCGTGGAGGAGAAGGTGGGCTCCGAGACCCTCTCCAAGGTTCTTTATCCCAACGACGGCACAGATGAGGGTCGGCGCCTGCGCCTGAAGCAGCAGCACTTCTTCGTGAGCTGCTCCCTGCAGGACATGATCCGCAACCTCGATGCCCGCGGCATCCCGATCACGGATTTCCCCGATCACTGGGCGGTGCAGCTGAACGACACCCACCCGGCCATCGCCGTGGCGGAGCTGATGCGCCTACTGCTCGACGACAAGCACCTGGACTGGGAAGTCGCCTGGAGCATCACCAGTCGTTCTCTGGCCTACACCAACCACACCCTGCTGCCTGAGGCCCTCGAGAAATGGGGCCTGGGGCTGTTTGGTTCCCTGCTACCCCGCCACCTTGAACTGATCTACGAGATCAACCGCCGCTTCTTGCAGCAAGTTCGCCTGAAGTATCCAGGCAACGAGCAGATCCTGGCCAAGGTGTCGATCATCGATGAGGAGGGCGGTAAGGCAGTCCGCATGGCCAACCTGGCCACCGTGGCTTCCCACCATGTCAATGGGGTAGCAGCCCTGCACAGCGAACTGGTCAAAACCGAGCTGTTTCCGGAATTCGCGGCCCTATGGCCCGAAAAATTCACCAATGTCACCAACGGCGTCACCCCCCGGCGCTGGGTGGCCCTAGCAAACCCCCAGCTCTCGGCCCTGCTAAATGAGTCGATCGGCACAGGCTGGGTTAACCGTCTCGATGAGCTGCGTCGCCTGGAGCAGTTCGTCGACGACAGCAGCTTCCTAGAGCGCTGGGAAGCCACCAAGCTCGGCGTCAAGGGCCAGCTGAGCCGTTACATCCATCGGCACACAGGCGTGCTGGTCGATCCCACTTCTCTGTTCGACGTGCAGGTGAAGCGGATTCACGAATACAAGCGCCAGCACCTCAACGCCCTGCAGGTGATCGCCCAGTACCTGCGCATTAAGAACGGTCAGGCTGAGGGAATGGCCCCGCGCACGGTGATCTTTGGTGGCAAGGCAGCACCTGGCTACTACATGGCCAAACTCATTATCCGTTTTATCAACGGCATCGCCGAAACGATCAACGCCGACCCCGACATGGAGGGCCGGCTGCGGGTGATCTTCCTGGCCGACTACAACGTCAAGTTGGGTGAACGGGTTTACCCCGCCTCCGATCTGTCGGAGCAGATCTCCACTGCCGGTAAGGAAGCATCCGGCACCGGCAACATGAAGTTCGCCATGAATGGAGCGCTGACCATCGGCACTCTCGATGGCGCCAACGTGGAAATCCGCGAACAGGTAGGTGCGGAGAACTTCTTCCTATTCGGCAAGACCGCCGAGGAGATCTCCGAGCTGCACCAGTCTGGCTATCGCCCCTGGGAGCTGATTGGCAGCATGCCTGAACTGGCGGAGATCCTGCGACTGGTGGAGCAGGGCCACTTCAGCAACGGCGATGGCGACCTGTTCCGGCCGCTGCTGCAAAACCTCACCGGCCGGGATCCTTTCTTCGTGCTGGCCGACTTCAACGACTATCTGCGGGCCCAGGCCGAGGTAGATCAGGCCTGGGCAGACAGGGGGCGCTGGAACCGCATGTCGTTGCTGAATTCAGCCCGTAGCGGCTTCTTCTCTTCAGATCGCTCAATCCGCGACTACGCCGAACGGATCTGGAAAGCCGAAAGCTTCCCGGTGACGATCACCTGCGAGCTCGATTAGCCGGGCAAATCTGGGGTTTGGTGGAGCAGCCGATTCAGCCGCAGGCGATCGGCATTAAGCGGATCGGGAGCCAGCTCGCCTGCCACTTCCCGAAACTTCTGCTCCACTTCCTCAGGCACCCGTACGTCGAAGATGCGCTCCATCAGCGCTTCGATGGAGAACAGGTGGGCGTTGATGTTCTCTAGGTCGGCCATTGCCTGCTGAACGGCATCGGGCTCAGCTGCCTGATCCTCAACAGCACTTGACCCTGCGCCTTGGCCGACAGGGGCCACATTGGCCTGATTGGCGGCAGCTTCAGTCGCCTCCTGCTGCTTCTGCAACTCTTCCATCACCCGGCCCGCCAGGGTGCGGAACGATTGCAGCGCAGCCCAATTGAGCTCCTGCTGCTGGCGCAGGGTGGGATTTTCGCGGATTAATCGGTCATGTTCCCGATAAAACCGCTGACAATCAGGGCATTGGCAGGGCTCTTCGGGCACCGCACTCCCTTGGGATGGCAGTATCCATCATGGCACTCACGCCGCCAAGTGGTCTTGGTCGCAGCAATCATCCCCAAATTCGTCGGTTTCACCGCTGGCAGCCGGCAGGGGGATCTCGATCGAGGTCACCACATTGATCACGTCGCGCAGCCGCATCGAGTCAGCAAACCAGCCCATGGCTTGCTCCGTGTCGCCACGGCGCTCGGCATCTGTGGCCTGCTCTTCGTGGGCCTCAGCTAGCAGGGCCAGCCAGCAGAGACAACGGGCCTGGACCACCGAAAGATCGAGCTCATCAGGCTGGCCATCGGCGATGCGCTCGCTCTCCTGCTGCACCAGCAGACGCAGACGCAGATCGTGAAGCTGGGTCATCGCGGTCAGACGACTGACGCCACGCTAGCCCCGGTGCTCCAAATAGGTAGGCCACCACTAGTAGCGCTCGCTACCAGTCACGCAGTAAGCGGACTGGCGCGAGCACCGGCTCGAAGGCGTCACCATGGGAGAGGGTCATGGTCTGGGTTCAGTTTGTTGGTAGCAAAGATGAGGAGTAAGCGACTCTTCCGGCTTGTTGCGACAGTCAGGCGGCTCAGGCAAGCAGGCTCAACTGTGGGTCAAGCCGCTCTAGGAGGATGCGTTAACCCACCTGGGGACCGCTTGGCTCCAGGCTCTTGACCCAACAGCGGCACAAGCTCGTTTGCAAGCAACAAGAGCACTTACAGATATTGCCCAGGGCGCAACTCATGGACGCCACCAGCCATTGGGCCCATCGGGTTCAGCCATGTCTGCCGCCACCACTGAGCATCGGTGGTTGCTCCAGATCTCTAATCAACAGGGGCGATCCCTCTCGAACTTCCCGTCATTTCTGCTCAAGAGTTACCCGTCGTGCAACCGCAAACTCAGAGCGGCAAGACCCTGAGCTTCCTGCTGGGCTCGGGCTTTGAGTTCGAGGATTTTGGGATTACCCCAATTCGAGCACCTATCCGCATGACCCAGGGAGCCCAACCAGCCGGCGGGTTAGCCGAC
The DNA here is from genome assembly GCA_964551845.1 of uncultured Cyanobium sp. Lineage (GTDB taxonomy): Bacteria > Cyanobacteriota > Cyanobacteriia > PCC-6307 > Cyanobiaceae > Cyanobium_A. The sequence continues at coordinate 1,504 of CAZKER010000175.1, read as the reverse complement.
TAGCTGTGAGCCGCTGGGTGACGCCTACGCAACGGCGGCTTACAGCGGTGAAAGGAAGGTGTCTCCTACGTTCGATGTAAACACCCCAGCCCAGGGATCGGCCTGGTTCGTCCACAGATCAGTGATGGTCCGCAGCTGATCCCCAACCCCCAAAGCGCCCTGAATGAATGCGGCATTGTTCACGGTGTTGGAACTCTGCACATCGAAGATATCGCCTCTGGGAAGTTGCAATTCAGCGATGGAGTTGCGCTTGACAATGTCGCTCAGCGTATCGAGCTCATTCCACAGGCCCACGCTGTTGCCAGTCAGCCGATCGACGTAATAGAAGCGATCGCCTTCCTGCAGACGGTCGAACTGATCCCAGAGCACGGCCGCCATGGAGGGGCCCACCTGGCCGGTGTTGATGGCGGGTTTTTCGGCCAGCATTCCCACCCACAGATCGATGTCGACGAGACCGTCGGTGCCCTTGAGGTCGGTGGCGGTAGGAGTCCAAGTGGAAACTTGGCCCTTGCCAGGTCCATACACCTGCATGAATTTGACCAACAGAGCACTGCTGCCGAAGGTGCTCTCATTGGCGGGGTCAAAGGCGAGCAGCTGGCCATTCAGGCCGGTGGAGGCCGTCCAGTCGCGCAGGGTGGTGCCGAATTCCGCCCAGCTGGTTTGGGGCTTGAAGATGGCGTTGCCCTTCAAGGTGGCGGTGTAATCGGAACCGTTGGCCTGATTCAGGGGGCCATTGGTGAAGAGCTGGCTGCGGAAGTTCTGGTAGCTGGGCAAACCCATCTCCCGCCCGCGCAGCACATTGGCCGTGAACAGATCGAGGTTGCGCGTCACCAAGTTGTTGCGCACCACGTCGGTCATCAGGGTGTCGATCGCTTCATGGGCTTTCTGCACGAGGCCGGCCTCGATGGCACTGGGCGCCAGCCCCATGAACAGCTGAGGATTAAGGAATCCATCCAGCAACCCGATCCCAGGCAATAGATCCTGGTTGATCTGGGAGTGGCCCACCCGATAGGCCGCCACCGCAAACTCCACCGAGATCGAGGCATCCACCGTCGGGTCATAGCCGCGCAAGCCGTGCCCGTGTAGACCACTGCCGGGCATATCACCGGTGAGGGCCGGAATGAATTCCTCGAAGAGCAACTTTTGATATTCACCTTCCATGAGGATCCGGGCCATCTGGAAGAAGTCTTCTTCCACGATCTGCGAGGCCCAGGCCGTGTTCCAGTCGATATCTCCCTCCTTGTCGGCTGCGATCACCGCCGCCTTTAGACGGTCCACGAAGAAGTTGTGCTCCCTTGCCCACATCGTGTGGATCGTGGAGAGGCCGATGTTTTCATTGGAGCGCCAGTCACCAGCCGCCACATGGCTAAGCAGCTGGCCGGCGCCCCAGTCCTCGGAGCGAATCGGAGTCTGGGCATCGGCCTGGGCCCGGGTGATGCCGTACTGAGCTAATTGGGTGTCGCTGAGATAACGGCTGAAATCGGGAATGCGATCGAGATTCTGA
>CAZKER010000174.1:0-3023 GCA_964551845.1 uncultured Cyanobium sp. | reverse complement strand
CCAGCTGGTCGCGGCCACCTCCTTCATCACTGCCGCTTTCCAGTACGCCGATCCAGCGGTCGCGGCTGGCATCGATCAGGCCGCCGCCGTAGGCGCCTGGCGGGCTGAGCCGTCGCGGCTGGTAATCGCTGCCATCGAGCTCCAGCAGCCAGAGGCAGCGGTCGCCGTCGTGGCTGAACACCGCCACCGGCCGGCCATCGCTCCGGTGGCCTAGGGCCGTACTGCCGCCTCCGTATTCATGCACCCGGCTGCGCAGATTCCAGCTGCCAGGGGTTAGCTCCTCTGCTGCCTGGTCTGGCCCCAGGCGCCGCAGCAGGGTCGTGCGCCCCCCTTCATCGGGTCGCTGCTCCAGCCAATAGAGCACCCCGTCGAGGAGCCGTGGCTCCCGCAGGCTGGGGGTTTGGCCGACCACAACAGCGGCGGGAAGGGCTCCAGGGGGGTCAGCCACCGCGTGCACCGAGGGATAACGACTTAAAGTGGATGTCGTTCGATCAAGTATCGCGTTGGCTCGCAGTTCAGCCGGCAGCTTCGCCCAGATGGCACGCTCCGCCGTTCAGGCCAGCCGCGGCGTTCAAGTGCCCAAGGATGCTCTTGAGGAGTCATCCCTCACCATCCATACCCTTGGAGATGGGGTGCTGCGCACCCCTGCCAAGCGCATCAGCAAGGTTGATGAGAGTGTGCGGGATCTGGCCCGGGACATGCTGCGCAGCATGTACGCGGCCAAAGGCATCGGTTTGGCGGCACCCCAGGTGGGAGTGCATAAGCAGCTGCTGGTGATTGATCTGGATCCCGAGAATGCCGCTGCGGCGCCAATGGTTTTGATCAATCCCGAGATCGCTTGCTTCGGCGCTGCGATCGAGACCTACGAGGAAGGTTGCCTCAGCATTCCTGGCGTCTACCTAAATGTGGTGCGCCCGGCCACGGTCGAGGTCAGCTACCGCGACGAGATGGGCCGCCCCCAACGGGTCAAGGCTGATGGCCTGCTGGCCCGCTGCATCCAGCACGAGATGGACCACCTCGAAGGCGTGCTCTTCGTTGACCGGGTCACCGATGAGCTCAGCCTCAATGAAGGTCTCCTGGAAAAGGGCTTTCAACGGGCTGACGTCCGTTCCATCCGCTGATCGTTCCCCTCCATGCCGATGAAACCCCTGGCCGGCTTGTTCCTGGCCCTGGCCTGCGTGCTGGGCATCGCCTCTACGGGCTCGGTGTTTGAGCTCGCCTATGGCGATCCCGACTTGGGACAGCAGACCACCCTCTGGATCCTGGGACTGAGCCTGCCCGGCACGGTTGCGGCCCTACTGGTGGCCATCCGTATCAACAAGCCGGCCTAGCCCTAGCCGGTTGCCGTGCATACGATTGCGCACATGCTGCCTGCTAATGCCGTGATGCGATTGCCCCTACTAGGTGCCAGTTCTCTTCCTCTGGCAGCTGGAGCTTTCGCCACTGCGGTGGTTCTTGGCGCCACCCCAGCCATGGCCAACGCCCTGTTTCAGGCTGCTGATCTGAGTCAGGAGAGTTTTGTGCTGGTGGCGGCGCCGATCGGTGATGGCGTCCGCGCCCAGCTCAACATCTACGAGCAGGTCAAGCCGACCCGGCCATGTTTTGCCGTGGTCCCCGGGACGCCAGCCCTGGTGGAGCCCCTGCTGGCCACTTTTGATTTCAGCGGCATCTGCAACCGCTTCATCGATGCCAACGGCTACTCGGTGCGTGTGGGCGATGCTGATCTGGCTACGAGCTATCGGCTCACCGTGCAGCGTCAGAGCGCTGACAACGTGCTTCTGGCCGTGCCCACCAAGGCCGGTGCGGGTCCTGAAATGCTGGTAGCCCGCACCCAGGGTCCCGGCTCTGGCTTCCTGCAGTTGGTGTTTGAACCGGGCTGGCAGCTCAAGCGCCGCGCTTTCGGCGGTCGCAATCTGGGCCACGTGTATCTCTACCGCGATGCTTGGCCGGAGGCTGCGATCCAGCCTGGGCTGCCTGTTGCGGCGCCCAGTTCCAGCCCAGGCCCTGCCAGTCCCTGAGCCAGGGCTGCTGGGCCTGGATCACTGGGGAAGGCAGTTGCTACATTGGCAAGCTCTGTGAGCAGCGCAGCGCTTCATGACCCAGGTCACCGTCGGCGAAAACGAAGGAATTGAATCGGCTCTGCGCCGCTTCAAGCGCCAGGTGTCCAAGGCGGGCATCTTTGCCGACCTCAAGCGTCTGCGTCACCACGAGACACCCGTAGAGAAGTACAAGCGCAAAGCCCAGCAGCGCCGCCGCCGCCGCTGATTATTTCGATCTGGTCTCCCGTTTAGCGAGACACCCCTTGATCGAAAGACCGGTAGGTGAGCGCTTCGGCAATGGCCAAGGCGCCAATTTTGGTTTGCTCGTTTAGGTCGGCGATTGTTTGGGCTACCCGCAGCAGCCGTGCCCCAGCGCGGGCGCTCAGCTGCCGGTGCTTGATAGCGGCCTCCCACACTGCCAAGGCCTCGCCCTCCAGTTGCAGCACCTGCTGCAGCTGACCTCCGGCGATGCGGCTGTTGCAGCAGCCCCCGGGATTGCGAGCCGTCATGCGGGAGCGGGCCCGGCGCACTCGTGCTCGCACCTCAGCGCTTGATTCGTCATTGGGCTGACTGCCTCCTAAACCTCGAAACGGAGCTGTCAGCGCTGCGCTCGATGGCCTGCGCATCACCACCTGCAAATCGATGCGATCCAGCAGGGGGCCAGACAGCCTGCCCCAGTAGCGCCGCCGCTGGCCTTCCCCGCAGCTGCAGCTCCGCTCTGGATCGCCAAACCAGCCGCAGGGGCAGGGATTGGCCGCGGCTACCAGGGTGATGCGGCAGGGAAAGCGGGTTCGCTGGCGGGCTCGCTGAATCCAGACTTCGCCATCTTCTAGGGGTTGGCGTAGCTGGTCGAGCACAGAGCGGCGAAATTCGGCCAGTTCATCGAGAAACAGCACCCCGTGGTGAGCCAGGGCCAGCTCCCCTGGTCTGGGTTGGCCACCGCCGCCGATCAGCCCTGGCCCGGAGCAGCTGTGGTGGGGGCTG
>CAZKER010000173.1:0-1630 GCA_964551845.1 uncultured Cyanobium sp. | reverse complement strand
CTGAGACACGCCCCAGCCGCTGATGTTGCCGCTGCTGCCAGCCGCGCCGGCGGGGCGCTGTCGTCCGTCGCTGAGCTCAAGCCTCGGATTGGGCAGGGCGCCGGCCGAGCTGATGCCGGCCGCGGCCTGCTCGCGCGTGCGCTCAGCGGCCAGCAGCGTGGGGTTGTGGGCCAGCACCAGGCGCACGAGCTCGTCCAGGGTATAGGCGGTGCCAGCCGTCGCCGTCGCCGCTGGCGTAGCAGGGGCGGGCACCGGCTGGGCCAGGGCAGCGGCCACCGGCCACAGCATGAGGCTGCCAGCCCACAGGGGCCAGAATCTTGCTTTTTTCATTCGATCCTCAACAGAAAACGGGGTGCTGCGCTGGCAGCGACTGGCTGCTGGAGCCTGCCTCGCCAGCACCAGCGGGGGAGATGCGGTCTCAGGCCAGCCGGGCCGGGGGGCGCAGCAGAGGCTCGCGCACGGTTTGTGGCAACACGCTCTGCGGTCCCTGCGCGGGGGCAGCCTGTGGCAAGGTCAACCACAGCACGATTCGGGAATGTACATCCTTGTCGGAAACTTCGCCCGGCCGCAGGTCGGCAGCCTTGACCTTGAGCCCGGCCGGTTTGATGCAGCTCATCAGCCCGGCAGGGGCGCTGTCGGCCTGGACACCCGCGCCCATGTCCTCGGAACCTTCGGCAGGCATCAGATAGGACAGCTCGCTTGCTCCGTAGGCCAGGCTTGCGGCCTGGGCCTGGGTCCAGGCGCCGAGCAGGCCAAGCAGCACGACAAAAAACAGCCCCCCCAACAGCAGCAGCCGCGGTGCGGCGGCTGTCTGTTGGCAGGAAATGGGGCGGGACATGATGCTGATACTGCTTGCAGGTGACGGAAGGGGAGCAGCAAGAATTAAGCCACATCAGTGTTTTCCCTAGGTGGAGCGGGGAATACTTTCGCCGCCGCAGAGGATCCCTAGATCCCCAGGTAACGGTGCCAGAGGCCCGGCTCGGCCGCCAGCTCGGCCGAAGAACCGGCCCAGACCACGCGCCCGCGCTCGATGATGGTGTGCGCATCGGCGAGCTGGATCAGCCGCTGCACGTACTTGTCGATCACCAGGATGCTCAGGCCCTGGGCACGCAGCTGGTCCAGGCAGGCCCAGATCTGCTCGCGGATCAAGGGGGCCAGGCCCTCGGTGGCCTCGTCCAGGATCAGCAGTTCGGGGTTGGTCATCAGGGCGCGGCCGATGGCCAGCATCTGCTGCTCGCCCCCCGACAGCTGGTTGCCCATGTGGCGGCGGCGCCCGGCCAGCGCGGGAAACAGGGCATAGACCCGGTCCAGCGTCCAGGGCTGGGCGCTGGCGCGACGGTTGGCCGCGAAGGCCCGCAGGTTTTCTTCCACCGTGAGATTGGGGAAGATCTGCCGGCCCTCGGGCACCAGGGCCAGGCCCATGCGTGCGATGCGGTCCGGGCTGAGGCCGTCGATCCGTTCGCCGAGGAATCGCACCACGCCGGCGCGCGGCGGTGTGAGCCCCAGGATGGAACGCACCGTGGTGGTCTTGCCCATGCCGTTGCGACCCAGCAGGGTGGCGACTCCCCCCGCCTGCACCGTCAGGCTGATGCCGAACAGCACCTGGCTGGCGCCGTAGGCCGTCTGCAGG
>CAZKER010000172.1:0-9289 GCA_964551845.1 uncultured Cyanobium sp. | reverse complement strand
TGCTCTACCCGCTTCGCCGATGGCTTCCGCTACGGCTTTGGCGCCGAGGTAGGCATCTCCACCCAAACCATGCCCCCGCGCGGCCCCGTTGGGCTGGAGGGTTTGGTCACCTACCGCTACCGCCTGCGCGGCGAGGGCCATATTGCCGCTGACTATGCCAGCGGCGTTCGACAGTTCAGCCATCGCAGCCTGCCGCTGTGACGGACGCCATCGTGGTGAGGGGGTTGCGGCTCTGGGCCCACGTCGGGGTGCTGGATGTTGAGCGCGCGGAGGGCCAGTGGTTTGAGCTGGATCTTGAGCTGGCGGTGGATCTGGCCAGGGCCGGTCGCAGCGATGCCCTCAGCGACACCCTCGATTACAGCCAGTTGATCACTGCGCTGCAGGCCCAGGCCCGCACCATCCGCTGCCTCACCCTCGAGCACTACAGCGAGCGGATTCTGGATCGGGCCGAGGAGATTTACGGGCCGGTGCCGATCCAGCTGGAGCTGCGCAAATGCCACGCTCCTGTGCCTGGCTTTGGCGGCGTGGTGGGAGTGCGGCGCAGCCGGCATCACTAGGCCAATTTGAGGCAGAACCCGCCTCTGTGGTGGAAGTCAGGTTCGCTGCTGGGATGGGCTAGGGCCCAGTAGGTCAGCTCTCCGCTGGAGCTTTGGAGCACGGCAGACACCCCCAGTTCGAGCCCAGCAGCTGCCCTAGGCGTGGCCACCGCCGGTGGCAGCGCACAAGTAAGGCTCAAGCTCAGTTGTTGGTGTTGGTCATCGCATTTCACGCTGAAGGGGAGCTGCTTGTATGCCGGCTCCGCAGCCAGCCCCTGCCGGTAGCTATCTAGGTGATAGACGTTCCAGTGACCGGCGGGAGAAAGATTATATTCCCAATAGTCGCTCTGGTCTGCAGCAGCCAGAAAGAATTCCAGGCAGGTGGCTTGCCAAAGCAGGTCTTGACGCAGCGCTTGGCCGCTGCAGTTGGGAATCCTCAATTGGGAAAGTTCGCCCTCAAGCTGGTATGTGATCTGAAGAGTATCCTCAACCACGCTGAGTTGGCCATGGAGTGATCTTATGGCAGCTCCCGCCTGCAATCCGATTTTATAGCGGATTAATTTGAAGCTGGCACTGTTCAGCGCAGTTTTGCCACAATCTCCCGGATTTGTTCTTCATGGGCTTCAATGCTTTCGGTGAGATGAAATTGCACTAGAGCCCTATCGAGGTTGTGGTTTGGATGGGTCGTACGAAAGTAGACATTGCCAGCTAGGTGATCGCTTAAGAAGCGCAGGCCTAGCTCGAAGCTGATCAGCCTTGCCGACACGTAGATATAATCTAGGTCCGTTTCGCTTAGGAATGTTCTCGCTGCGCCCAGGTAGCCATCCAACAGGGTTTCGCAGAGATCGAGATCAAAATTGACGCAATCGGTGTCTTTGGCTTCTTCCCCGGCCGTATTGCAGGCTGAGCGCAGACAATCGCCAATGTCGTAATGCACCAGGCCTGGCTTGACTGTATCTAGATCCACCAGGCTCACGGCATTTCCCGTGTGGGCGCAGAGCATCACATTGTTGATTTTGGGGTCGCCGTGGATAGGCCGCAGTTGAAGGAGACCTGCCGCCTTGGCGTCTTCAAGGATCGGTGCCAGTTCGCGGCGTTGCTCCACGAATTCTGCGCACCATTGCTCCCGATCGCCCAGCACGTATGGGTTGGAAAGCAAACAATGGTCGTAGGCCGCCAGATAGGTCGGTGTGATGTGGAAGCCGGGTAGGGTATCGGCTAGTCGCTCTGGGGGCAGGTCGCTGATCAGGGAGTGGAATAGCCCTAGGCCACGACCCACCTGCCTGGCCTGCTCTCGGTCCGTGATTGCTTCAACCGTCACGGCCTCTTCGATGAAGGTCTGCAGCCGCCAAAATTGACCTTCTACCCCTAGCCAGGGTCGGCCGGTATGGCGGTTGGCGATTAGCCGCGGCACTTCCCAACGTTGTCCGTTCAGAGGGTGCTGCTCGGCGTGCTTGCTGAGCGCCTCCAGGTTTTGCATCACCAGCTCCGGCTGGGAAAATACCTGGGTGTTAAGCCTTTGCAACACGTAGCGGTCCGATCTTGCCCCCCCGGTTTGCACCTCCAATAGATAGGTGTCGTTGACGTTGCCGTTGCCTAGGGGCTCAATCCGGCTGACGCTTCCCTTCAGCATGAATGACTCGGCAACGGCCACCAGTTGTGGGGATATGGCGGCCATCAGGCTGCTATCAGCCCCGAATGGCGTATTAGTGCCTCACTGCTTGGTTGGCGCCCGCGGAAGGCTTCGAACACCTCAGATGGGGAGCGGCTTCCGCCGAGGCTGAGCACGGTGTCGCGGAAGCGGCGGCCTGTGGCCATGATCTCTTCCTCCTGCTCCAGGCCCACCTCCTCGAAGGCGCTGAAGGCATCGGCGCTGAGCACCTCAGCCCACTTGTAGGAGTAGTAGCCGGCCGCATAGCCGCCGGCAAAAATATGGCTGAAGGCGCAGAGGAAGGCATCCTCGGCAATCGGCTCGATCACCGTTGTCGTAGCAGCAATATGGCGGCGCAGTTGATCCGGACTTTCGCCACCCTCGGGGGTCCACTGGCTGTGCAGGCGCAAATCGGTGAGGGCGAAGTGCACCTGGCGCAGGGTGGCGCTGCCACCCATGAAGGTGCGGGCAGCGAGCAGCTTTTGATAGTCGCTTTCGGGCAGGGGTTCTCCGGTTTGCCAATGGCGTGCCATGCCCATCAGGGTGGCCCGGTCGTAGCACCAGTTCTCCATGAATTGGCTGGGTAACTCCACCGCATCCCACTCCACGTTGTTGATGCCGGCGGCCTGGGGCCGCTCCACCGTTGTGAGCATGTGCTGCAGGCCATGACCAAATTCGTGGAAGAGGGTTTCAACCTCGTCGAAGGTCATCAGGCTGGGGGTGTCGCCCACCGGTGGGCTTTGGTTGCAGATCAGGTAGGCCACCGGCAATACAGACTCGCCTGCTGCACTGCGGGAGCGGCCGAGGCATTCATCCATCCAGGCTCCACCGCGCTTGCTGCCGGGGCGGCTGTAGGGGTCGAGGTAAAAACCCGCCAGCGGCTCGCCGTTGCTGGCCTCAATCACTCGGAAGAAGCGCACGTCGTCATGCCAGATCGGCGCCTCACCATCGGCTGCCACGATGCGGATATCGAAGAGCCGCTGGCAAAGATCAAATAGCCCTTGCAGGACCTGCTCAAGTGAGAACCAGGGCCTAAGCGCCTCGCTGTCGAGGTCGAAGCTCTCCTGGCGCAGCACCTCAGCCCAATAGCTCACGTCCCAGGGCTTCAGCTCAGCGGCCTCTGCGGCTCCGTGGCGGCCAGCGCAGGCAGCAAGGGCAGCGAGCTCCTGCTGGGCCACTGGGTAAGCTGCGGCGCGCAGGTCTTCAAGCAAACCTTCCACCTCAAACACCGAGCCAGCCATTTTGGGAGCCAGGCTCACCTCTGCCCAGTTGGCGTAGCCCAGCAGTCTGGCCTGCTCCAATTTCAGTTCCAGGATCTGGACAATGAGCGGATTGTTATCCAGTTCGCCGCTGGATGCGCGGCCCACCTGGGCGCGATAAAGCTTTTCGCGTAGATCCCGGCGCTGGCTGTATTTGAGAAAGGGCACAACCCTTGGCATGTCGAGCCCCAAGCGCCAGCCACTCTCACCCGCATCTGTGGCCGCTTGGGCCAGTAGCTGCCGCAGGCTGGCTGGCAGGCCTGCCAGCTCGTCTTCGCTGCTGAGGCTGAGGCTCCAGCCATTGGTGGCATCGAGCACATGGTTGCCAAAGGCGGTGGCTAGCTCGGCAAGCCGCTCACTGGCGGCATTGAAGGCTTGCTTTTCCTGCCCCTCCAGGCCTACCCCCCTCAGCTGCATGTCCCGTAGCTCAGCCGCCAGGATGCGGCGCTGAGTGGCGTCGAGCTGACTGGAATTGGCTTGCAGTGCCTCGAGGGCCCGGTATATCGGACGCGACTGCCCAGCACGATTGCCGAATTGCACAACTGACCCCTGCTGCTGCTGGTGGGCCTCCCTCAGGGCTGGTGTGTTGCAGACACCGTTTAGATGGCTCACCACCCCCCAGCTCCAGCGCAGCCGTTCACCCAGGTGATGCAGGGGGTCCATCACCTCATCCCAGCGGAGCGCATCGGATTCGCTTAAGCGCTGCTCGAAGCTGGCCTCTAGGGCCGAGAGGGATTTATTGAGATCGCTGAGCAAAGCGGGGATCGCCTGACCTACTTGCTCCGGCGTGATCGCATCAAAGGGCGGGAGACCCTGACCAACCAGCAACGGCAGAGGTGCGCTCAGGGTCATTGTGTGGAAGTTTGGTGAATCCATTTCACCCGATCACATCGACTTTTGTGGTTCAGCCCAGGGCGGTGATCCGGCCCATGGCAACCAGGGCAGTTGAACTCAACTGCTGGGCCAGAGCGTTGGTTGAGGCCTCATAGACATCGATTGCCAGTCGTGGCCAAAAGCCGATCGCCAGCGTTGGCACCAGCAGGGTGAGCCCGATAAACAGCTCACGCGGACGCATGTCGCCCACCACAGCTAGGGCCGGAATCCTGGGACCGAAGAACACACGTCGGCAGAGGCTTAGCAGATAAACAGGGGTGAGCACCAAACCGATTGCCGCCAGCACGATGGCGATCACCCGGAAGCCGATGGTGAAATCGTCGTTGGCGGTGATGCCGAGAAACACGGTTATTTCACTTACGAAGCCACTCATGCCTGGTAAGGCAAGGGAAGCCAACGAGCTAGCCAGGAAAAAGGCGAAGGTGATCGGCAGAGCCTTGGCCAGACCACCCATGTTGGGAATCGAAAGGGTTTTGGTGCGCTCGTAAAACACCCCTGTAACGAAGAACATGGCAGCGGCTATCAGGCCATGGCTGATCATCTGCAGCATGGCGCCGCTGATGCCGAGGGCATCGACGGCACCGATGCCGAGCAGTACAAAGCCCATGTGACTAACTGAACTGCAGGCAATTCGCCGTTTGACATTGTCCTGGGCAAAGGCATTTAGGGCGCCATAGACAATGTTGACGATGCCAAGCACGATCAGTGCTGGTGCAAGTCGCAAGTGCACCTCTGGCAACATCTGCACGTTGAAGCGCAATAGGGCATAACCACCCATCTTCAGCAAGACCCCTGCCAGCAACATCGACACGGGTGCATTGGCTTCACCGTGGGCGTCGGGCAACCAGGTGTGGAGAGGGAACATTGGCAACTTCACCCCAAACCCAACCAGGAAGCCCAGATAGCAGAGCAGTCCAAAGGTGCCTCCGGGCGAGCGGCTGGCCAGCTCGGAGAGGTTGAAGGTGAAGCTGTCGCCTGAGAACGCAAGAGCCAGGCCGCTCAGCAAGATCAGCAGGGAGGCCGTGGCGGTATAAAGAATAAATTTAGTAGCAGCATATTGACGTTGCTTCCCCCCCCAGATGGCAATCAATAGATAGACCGGAACCAGCTCAAGTTCCCATGCCAGGAAGAAGAGCAAGAAGTCCTGAGAGAGGAACACCAGGCCTTGGGCGGAGGCCTGAACCAGCATCAGGGCGAAATAAAGCCGGGTTTTGCTGTTGATGTTCCAGCTGGCGGCCACAGAAAGGAGTGTGACCAGGCCCGAAAGCAGCACTAGGGGAGTCGAAAGCCCGTCAGCGGCCAATGACCACTCCAGGCCCAGGGCCGGCACCCAACTGACCCTTTCCACCAGTTGCAAGTCACTGATGGATCCGTCGTAATGCCTGCTGAAGCAAACCAGCATCAGAACCAGGTCCACCGCCAGGGTGGCAAGGGCCAGGGTGCGGGGCCACTTGGGGTCGCTGCCATCTCCAGGCAGCAACGGCATAACCAGGGCAACTGCCGCTGGTAGAAGCACTATCAGGCTCAGCCAGGGGAAGGCCGAATCCGCTGCTGGAGCGGCCAGGCTGGACGCAGCGAGCAGGGGCATGTTGACGTCCATCACGGCCCGATTGCAGGTCTGGTTATTCGCTGAACAGTGCCTTGGTCAGGCGCTGATCAAGCCGACAACCAACCTATCAGTTCTGGTTGTTGGACTGAGTAGATCTACCTACTGATTGGTGGGTTTCTGGTCGGGCAGGGCCTCCCAGCGGCTGCCCAGTTGCTGGATGGCCAGCACCTCCGAGCGGGCCTCAACCCCGGCTTGGTGCCAGGCTCGCACCATCGCTGAGCTAACGGCTAAGGCCACCGGTTTGGGGCATAGAGCAAGCAGGCTGGGACCGGCACCACTGATCACGCAGCCCCAAGCCCCCGCGGCCAGGGCCGCTTCTCTCACTGCCTTGCCGCCATGGATCAGACCCCAGCGATAGGGCTCATGAAGGCGGTCGTGCATGCCATCGGTGATCAAGTCACCGTTGCCGGTGCGCAGGCCCTGCAGCAGCAGGGTGAGGGAGCCCAGGTTGATCACTGCATCGCCTACTGGAATCGATTTTGGCATCGCCCGCCTTGCTTCGCTTGTGGTGAGCCTTATGGCGGGAATCGTGACCACGGCCTGAACGTCGGGCGACCACTCGCAGCGCACCACCCTCCAGCGGTGTGAAGCGGCCTTGGCGGTCATGCATAGGCCGCCCACCAGGGAAGGGACCACGTTGTCGGGATGGCCTTCAATGTCAATGGCCAGCTCCAGCAGCTTCTCGCGGCTGAGGGGTTCCCCCACGAGCGCATTGGCCCCAATCAGACCCGCCACAATTGCGGTGGCGCTGCTGCCTAGTCCCCGGGCCGGTGGCACGGCCAGTCGTACCCGGGCCTCCAGGGCCACCGGCTCCTCGCCGGCTTCCTTCCACACCCGTTGGGCGGAGCGGTACACCAGGTTGTCGGGGCCACCGCGCAGGTGTGCTCCTTCGCTGCCTTCAATAATTAGATCGAATCGCTCACTGCCGCCCTCGATGCAGCGCATCTGAAAGACGTTGTCCAGATCTAGGGCAGCCCCCAGGCAGTCAAAGCCGGGACCCACGTTGGCGGTGGTGGCGGGAACGTGAACCTCAACCCCTTGTCCGACCCGGGGGCGCACCATGGGACAACCTCTGCTGCGCCCAGTGTCTCAGGCCAGCAGCATGCGCGCTCGGCAAGCCGCGCTGAATTGGCCAATGGCCGGATCGATTACCGCCGTGATCGGCATGGTTGCCAGCACCGGCTCGAGCCGACCCTTATTGAGGAAGGCCTGGTTAAACGATGGCGATCGCAGGGCTTCGAGCAGTTTTCCTGCGGTACCGCCTGCCAACCAAACGCCACCGCGACTAAGGCCCGCCAGGGCCAGATCGCCACACACACTGCCGTAGCAGCCGATCCAGAGCTCCAAGGCGGTGGCTGCCAGGCTTTCCCCACGGGCGGCGCTAGCGGCCACGGCAGCCGGCAGCTCCGATCCGTCGGCAAGTGGCCAGAGGGGATGGTCTCCGTCGGGGTGGCGGATGTGGAGTAGCCAGCGCGCCACTTCGCCCAGCCCCGTGCCGCTCACCACCCGCTCGATCGAGACACGCTCCAGGCCCCTTACGCGGGCAAGCCATTGTTTTAACTCCCATTCCGGCTGGCTGCGGGGGGCGAATTCACCGTGAGCGGCCTCGCTGGCCACCGCCACCAACCCCGTCGGGGTTGGCACCCCGTAGGCCACCCCCAGGCCCGTTCCCGCACCCAGTACCAGCAGGGGCGCATCTGACCGCGCTACTCCCGAGCGGATTTGGGCCTGCTGCTGAGGGGTGAGATGGGGCAGCCCGTAGATCAATACGGCGAAATCATTGACAAGCTCGACCCGCTCGATGCCCGTTGCTGCCGACAGCTGCTTGCAATCGAGCTGCCAGCTGAGGTTGGTCAGCTGGGCCTGGCCCGTCTCTACTGGCCCAGCCACCGCCAAGCAGGCGGCTGCAGGAGTCGGCTCGCCAGCGCTCAGAAAGCTGCTCAACATCGGGGACAAATCGTCCCAGTCGGCGGAGACGAAGCGCTCATAGCGCAGCAGCTCGAGATCACCCCCGGCCTGCAGTTGATACAGGGCCAACAGCGTTTTAGTGCCGCCGATGTCTCCTGCCAGAAGGGTGATCATTGAGCGGGTATGGGGATCGATAGCAGGCCGAGGCCTGCGGCCCGTGTGGCATTGGCCGTGCTCGCTGCAGTAATCAGCTCTGCCACGGCAAGGCTGCCGAGGTCACCCTCGCGTCTGCTGCGCAGGCTTACTGCACCAGTTTCCGCCTCCTTGGCGCCGATGACTGCCAGTAGGGGGATCTTCATTTGCTCGCCGTTGCGGATCAGCTTGCCGAGGCGCTCGCCGGAGTGGTCCAGCGTGGCGCGAATGCCTGCGGCTTTTAGCTGGCCTAGCAATGCCTCGGCATAAGGCATCACTTCATCGGTGACGGGTAATAGCCGAATCTGTTCGGGAGCTAGCCAGAAGGGGAAATCGCCGGCATAGTTCTCGGTCATGATTCCGAAGAATCGCTCCAACGACCCGAAGATGGCGCGGTGAATCATTATCGGCCGCTGCCGGGAGCCGTCTGCGGCAACGTATTCCAGTTCGAAGCGCTCGGGCAGGTTGAAATCGAGCTGGATGGTGGAGCACTGCCACATCCGCCCGATGGCATCTTCGATTTTCAGGTCGATCTTGGGGCCGTAAAAGGCACCGCCACCCTCATCGATCTTGTAAGCCCAACCCTTGCGATCTAGGGCCTCGATTAGGCCTTGGGTTGCTAATTCCCATACTGCGTCCTCGCCGATCGATTTATCTGGTCGGGTGGAGAGATTGATCTCGTAGGTCGTGAAATCGAAGGTGGAGAGGATTTCCTCGGTGAGATCAAGAATGCGCAGGATCTCATCGCTGATCTGCTCTGGTAGACAAAACACATGGGCATCGTCTTGGGTGAAACCGCGCACCCGCATGAGCCCGTGCATCACGCCCGGACGCTCGTAGCGATAAACGGTGCCTAGCTCGGCCCAGCGAATCGGCAGCTCTCGGTAACTGCGCAACGTGTTCGCGTAAGTGAGCACGTGAAAGGGGCAGTTCATCGGCTTGAGCTGGTATTGCCGCTCATCTACCTGCATGGGACCAAACATGCTCTCGGCATAGAAGTCGAGGTGGCCCGAGGTTTTCCACAGGCTGATATCAGCCACGTGTGGCGTGTACAGCAGTTCGTATCCGGCTGCGAAATGTGCCTGACGCCAGAAATCTTCGATCAACAGGCGCATCCGCGCCCCGCGGGGATGCCAGAACACCAGGCCTGCCCCTGCCTCATCCTCGATTGAGAACAGATCAAGATCGGTGCCCAAACGCCTGTGGTCGCGTCGTTTTGCCTCTTCCTTGCGGCGTTTGT
>CAZKER010000171.1:0-2500 GCA_964551845.1 uncultured Cyanobium sp. | reverse complement strand
GCTGGGCGCCTTTACCCAATTCTGCTTCTGGCTCGGCGCCTCGCCCTGGCCGTCCGTGGGTTGCCGCTGGACCCGGACAAACCGGCTACGCCGGCGGCAACAGGTAACTTGAACTAACTAGGGGGTGGCTGTGGCGCGGTTTTTAGTGGTGCTTAAACCGGGCGCCCCGATATCGGCGGAGTCGATGCTGGAAGCTCTACATCCGGTCCTGAATGGGCTCCGAGCGGAAATCGAGCACAGCACTCCAGCCCACCTCAGCGCCATGATCCGCGGCGGCGGCGAAAGCCAGCGAATGCAGCTTTTCGCCGATGTGCAGTCGAAGGCGGATGGCAAGGTGCTTGAGCTGGTGCTGCTGAGCCGCGAGTCCATGGGAACTTCAGCTCCCCACACCCGCGAGGTTTTCAAGCTGCTGCTGGAGCTGATCCAGCAGCACGTGCCATCGATGCATCTCACTTTCCGCTCAGACAGGGACGGCCCGCTGCCGGCCGGAGACTGATCGACCATGCCAGAAATTTAAGGAAGGCTTAGGATTTGAGCGAAAGTCCTGGATCTGCTCCGTGAACGAGAACCACCCCGTGCTGCTCTCGCTTGACGCCGAGCTGGATCACCTGCGTAGCGCCTACATCCAGCACCCAAACGAGCAGACCCGCTACCAGCTGGTACGCCTCGAACAGCTGATCCATCAGTGGGCTCCGGGCCACTCAAGCAACGGCTGAGCGGGTTTCCTGACATCAAGAGCCAGCGCAACCAGTAGGGAAGCTCCTGAAATTCTCACCGCTGGAAGCACCGCCCTGCTCTCAGGGATTGCACCACGGGCAGTGACCCGGATCAGCGGCGGAGAGTCCATCTCGGCGGGGTTGCTCCACTTGATGGCCGCAGGCAACGCAGCCCCATATCTCGGTAGCGGTCAGCTCTGTGGCAGTGCCGCAAGTTCGACAGGGGAGACCAGGACTGATGTCCAGCAAACCCCATCCCGGAGCGCTGCAGCGGGGGCAAGGGGTGCATAGACGCCTCGCTTGACCTGCAGCCAGAATCGGCACCACTGGATGGGGCCCAAAACTGGCTTCGCTGGCCAGACCGAGCGGCAAGCCGCTCTGCTCAAGCCGCATCAACGCCTTGCGACGGCAGGTGTTGATCGCATCGTCCAACCCCGTTCCACTTCACCGCTGAAAGTCCCGAGCTGGTCGGTATTGCAGGGGCTTAGCGACAGGCTGGCGCCAAGGCCAAGGGAAAAAGGCAGGGCTAGGGCCATCTCCTTGCCATGTCGCGTGGTGAGGCAGATCTCTCGACCTACGTAGGCCGAAGTGCGGGGCACTGGGTCAGGCCCGCTGCTCTGACTGGAGACCTGAGCTCTCCCCTGGCTCAGTGGGAATCACCAGACGCAGCAGGATCGGAGCCAGGAAGGTGGTGCCGATCACCATCAGCAAGATGGCAGCCTCCAGGGCGGGAGTAAGGATGCCGGCTTGGCTGCCAAGGCCCAGGAAAATCAGGCCCACTTCACCGCGGGGCATCATTCCCAGCCCAACCACCAAACGATTGGTGGGTTCCTTGCTGAAGTAGCTCCAGCCGGCGGCCACCTTGCCGGCCATGGCCACCACCAGCAGGAAATCGGCCACGATCAGGCCCTCCCGTTTTGCCGGATAGAAAGGGTTGACCACCGAGAGATCCAGGCCGGTGCCGATCAGCACAAAAAACACCGTGGCAAACAATGCCACTAAGGGCTTCACAGCCGAATCGATGTCGTGGGTGTGCTTCGAGGCGCTGAGGATCAAGCCAGCGGCGAAGGCACCCAGGGCCGCCTCCAAGCCAATCGCCTGGGCGGCAAAGCAACAAACGGTGAGCACCAGAAAGCTGGCCACGGCCACATCGCCGGGAGCTTTGAGCTGATCCACCACCCAGTCGAAAGCGGGCGCAGCCTTACGGCTCAGCACCAGGGCCACCGCCACAAACGCCACCGCCGCCAGACACAACTTCAACACCGGGCCCGGGCTGAAGGCACCACCACCAACGATCGCCACCACCACCGCCAGGATCACGATGCCGATGATGTCGTCGAGCACGGCGGCACCGATCACGATCTGGCCCTCCCGGCGTTTCAGCCACTTCAGCTCGCCGAACACGCTGGCGGTGATGCCGATCGAGGTGGCCGTCATCGCGGCACCGGCAAACACAGCCGGAATCAGCGGCACATGAAAGAGGAAGTAGAGGCCGGCGGTGCCCAGAGCAAAGGGCAGCACCACCCCAGCCACGGCCACAGTGGTGGCTTGGACGCCCACGGCAACCAGCTCATCGAGCTCGCTCTCCAAGCCGGTGAGAAACAACAGGGCAAACAGCCCCAGCTGGGAAACCGCCTGCAGGTTGGGGAATGTTTCCCTGTAGACCTCGCGAGCCGCCTCAGGACTGATCTGGGCCAAGGAGGCAAGCAGACCTGCTACTCCGTCACTTAGCTGGGCCTGGGTTTCTGGCGGCACGATCAAATGCAGTCCCGAAACACCGATCA